>NZ_JAKGTN010000060.1:0-1554 GCF_021568915.1 Vibrio sp. McD22-P3 | reverse complement strand
GAACTGCTACATAGAAAGCTTTAGTTGCAGCTAAAGCCTGGGTCTCACATTACCCGATTGGAGTGCTTATTATCCATACAAAGCATTTAAGAGTGATTCCCAACGCATGGCATTTTTCATTCCATCGTTGGGTTTCGTGTTTTCGGTGGTATGGTTTCGCTTTGTGGTCGCGTTGCTCACACCTTAATGCGGCGTTATACACATTAATTGAGGTTAAGTATGCAGTGGATAGTAGATAACAAAGAATGGTTCTTTAGTGGAGCTGGTATCTTTATTTTGACTGTTATTTTTGGCTTGTTTTCGAAGTCTACCGTAATGACTCAAAAATCAGGTAGTAAATCGAAAAACATACAAGCAAAAAGAGATATACATATAGGTAAACTTGATGATTAATGATAAACATCTTGAGCAAGTATCCGGTAATAACTCAGAAAATTATCAGGCTGAAAAAATCGTTGTACACAAGCAAGGGTTAAGTTACTCAGACTGTAAAGAGGTGGCACTTGATGTATATAAATCAAACTATCTCCAGCTATCAAGTGACGCTGCCGCATTGGCATATCAGCGAGCCGAGCATTTGCTAGATCAACTTTTAATCAAGTTAAAAGAAAATCAGCAAGAAAGCCTAGCGGCTTTCCAAGACCCAGGAATGCAAACGGCAATATATGATGCTCAAAAAGCATTCGTTAGATCTGGTGATGAAGATCTTGAAGCTGTTTTAGTAGACCTATTACAAGAAAGGTTTAACTCTGAAGAGAGAGATCTCAAACAGATCATTTTGGATCAGGCTTTAAATGTAGCTTCTATGCTTACATCTCAACAAATGGATATTCTGTCTTTAGTCTTCATTCTTACACAAACTAAACGAAATGGTTTGGCGACTCTGGAGGAATTTTATCAATATCTGGAATCTACTATCGCTCCACTTACTTCTGAACTAACAGGCAGCGAATTATGTTACCAGCACTTAAAGTTTTCTGGGTGCTGTTCACTATATGAAACAAGTACAATTAAGCCAATTGAGGAGCTAATTCGAAGTTCATATCCTGCATTTTTTTCTAAGGGCTTTGAGTTGAGTGATATCAGCCTAGAAGAAGCCAGAGTGGAAAAGGTTAAACCTTTATTTTTACAATGCTTTCATTATCCAAACTTGCTTCAGTTCAATGCTCTTAACGCGGATGAATTGAAAACAAAGTGTACGGGGGTTGGGTTAAACGAAGATGAAATACGCATTGTAGTGCAATTGTTCGATTCAACTACTATGAGTACGCAAGAGATCAAACAGCATCTATCTGATAAGTTTGATTATATGGAAGAGTTGCTGTCTAAATGGGGTGCAACAAGCCTAAACAAAGTATCAATGAGTACAGTAGGGATTGCTATAGCACAAATTAACTATCGAATTAAGACTGGAAACTCTCTTGATATAGGTGTTTGGCTCGATCCGTAATGTGTATAACAAACGACTATGGCGTCAATAGCTAAATTTTGGCTATATTTTCATCCCACATGACGCCATCTCGTAACATTGAATTCAGTATTACAACCATCTTG
>NZ_JAKGTN010000059.1:0-1582 GCF_021568915.1 Vibrio sp. McD22-P3 | reverse complement strand
CAGGAACTGTGAGCCTGTTGGCGAAGTCCACCTAAATCCAGAAAGAGAAGCTGCTTAATAAGCAAGCAAATGATGACAACTACCTTGAAAAACGCCGTTCGCCCCTAAACGTTTTTAGAGCATAAGAAACTATCAATAGATTAATTTGTGTGTAAGCCTGTTGAACCAGTTTTTTAGTTCCAGGTACGACAAAGCCACAGGCAATGCCTATGGCTTTGTAAACAGCTACAGAAGGTTTGTCATTCAATTCATTCTGTGTGCAGCGTCGAGTGTTTAATCACCAATGCATATGGGAGGGAAAACACCTAGACTTATCGTATGTCCTCGGTGGTCTGCTTTGCAATTAAGCCAAGTTCAATTCGATACAATTACTTCTGGCCAGACAGTAAATCGTAACTCCAAGAAAAAGCAGGGATACCCGAGGCTCTCAAAGTTAGTTTAAAGCTAAGAACCGTATGTGGCAAGCTTACTTCTGCCCCATTCTGCACCAGCGTCAATTGAGCCAGTTCCCTTTTGCTCTGCCTCATGACTTAGTTTTTACTAATACGTTTAACGTGTCTACATAAGAAGGATACTTCGCTGAGTAACAATGAAAATTCAGCGACTTTGTTAATTGCTCAGTTGCCTATAGGACAGCTATAATTTCAGCTACTACTTAGTTGTTATTTGGTACTGGCTAACTTCCAAGTAATGATTAGTCTTATCAGCGACAGGAGTTCACAATGAAAGTTTATGGACAAAAAACGATAGAGGTCGTTGTTGATCGATGTTGTGATATCTGTGGTACTAGCGTGATGGTCGTCGATTCAAATGGCGTTAAGTTAGAAGAGGTTGGTGAACTGACTGCTAACTGGGGATTTGGGTCAAAAATGGACGGTATTACCCACCACCTTGATATGTGTGAAAGTTGTTTTCAAGTTGCATTATCTGCTCTAAAGGGGCATCGTAGAAGCATTGTGATGTTCGATGATGAGCAAGACCTTCCCGATGAAAAATTTGGTCAACAACCTGTTGGTGGCTAAAATCAGACTCGCTTGTTAGTGAAAAAAGCCGTTTCCCAATTGTGCAACAGCCTGTTGCACAAATCAGTCAAAATCAAAAATGCCCCATTCCTTGCTAGCTCATTTACTCATTGGTAAATTGTGCCACTGACGTTACCGTACTTTTCCTCATGGATGGCGACTCAGCAAAACCCTACTTAAACACTTCAGCTTGAATATAGTGTTTTAAGAAAAGTGCAGTATGAGAGTTGGACTTTTCTATAAGTGTTTTTGGTGTACCCTCAAACAGGATCTCCCCACCTTTTTCACCACCATCGGGGCCGACGTCGATAATCCAATCGGCTTTGGTCATCACATCTAGGTTGTGCTCTATAACAATGACCGTATTGCCCTTTGTTACGAGTTTTTCAAAGATACTGATAATTCTTGCCGCATCGGAAACGTGCAACCCCGTTGTTGGCTCATCGAGGATGTAAACATTGCCAGTTTTGTGTAGCTCACTCGATAACTTCACTCGTTGGCACTCACCACCAGACAGGGAGGCTAACGGTTGACCAAGTGTTAGATAACCCAGTCCGACT
>NZ_JAKGTN010000058.1:0-1638 GCF_021568915.1 Vibrio sp. McD22-P3 | reverse complement strand
CGGCGTTTTTCAAGGTAGTTGTCATCATTTGCTTGCTTATTAAGCAGCTTCTCTTTCTGGATTTAGGTGGACTTCGCCAACAGGCTCACAGTTCCTGATATCACCAGGCCATCGTTCAGGTTTTCGCTGTTTGGCAGCGAGTAATACTTCAGCACGGCGCTTCAAGATCTCTTTATCTTTTCCATTGTGACGCTGTGAAGGCGTGACATAATTTAGCTTACTGTGCTTGTGCTCGGTGTTATACCAGCGCACGAAGGTTTCAACCCAACTACGACTGACGTCCAGATTTTCAAAGCCCTTTGACGGCCAGTTTGGCATGTACTTTACCGTTCGGAACAACGACTCGACATACGGGTTATCATCACTGACTCTTGGGCGGCTATACGATGAGGTAATACCTAACTCATCCATCTTCGCTTTGAACGTCAGTGACTTCATAGGCGCACCGTTATCTGAGTGAAGAACCAGCGGTTGATTGAAGCACTGCTCTCGCATTAACGTTCGTTGTAGGAGTTGTGACGCTAACTCACCACACTCACATTCATAGACTTCATAACCCACGATTTTTCGGCTGTAGATGTCTTCTATGACGTACAGATAATAGTGCTGGCCTCGGGTCGTTGAAGGCAAGTAAGTGATATCCCATGTGTAGACTTGATTCGAACCTGTCGCCGTATAACTCGTTGGCTTAGCATGTGTTTTTCTACTCCGTTGACGGCCTCGGTTGTGAAGTTGTCCTTGTGCACTCAGTACCCGATAATAGCTCGACTCTGAGGCGATATACTCACCGCAATCAAGCAGTGTCGGCACGATTTGAGTCGGAGGTAAACTCGCGAACTCTGGGCGGTTACACACCTCGATAATCGCATCACGCTCTTGTTGTGAGAGCTTGTTAGCAGGCTCTGGCCTTGCACAGGTCGGCCTTTTATCCGTCTGAACTTCTCCTTGTCGATACCATCGACGATAAGTTCTCAGGTCAATTTGCACTTCGTGACAAGCCCGCTCTAAGCGGCAACCACTTTGCTTGGCATCGTGTATAAGAGCAATCAGGTGTCGCCTTTCATCGGTTGAGGTTAGTCGTCCTCTGGCTCTTCCCCGTAAAAGGCTCTGAGCTTTTTTCGTAGAACCAACAGGGCAGCAGTTTCAGCGAGAGCCTTCTCTTTATGGCGTAACTCCTTCTTAAGCTCTTTGATTTCAAGCTTATCCGCTTTTGCCTGCTTCTTTACTTCAGCCTCCCGCTCTTTGCTCGACATGAACCCTTGCATACACTCGCTACGCCAGCTTTGGATTTGCTCAGGAAACAGACCTTTTTCGCGACAATATTGGCTGAGTTCACTCTCGGTCATTGAGTAAGTCTCGGCGACGATGGCAAGTTTAGTTTGAGCAGACCACTGCTCTGATGAAGTGTTGCTGTTTGGCACTGCGGCTCCTGAACGTCTGAGTTGCTGCCGCCAATGATACAGGGTTGCAGTGCTAATTCCTTCCTCTTTTGATAGCTCACTTACTGACATTGAATATGGAGGCAGTAGCTTCTTCAATATGGCTTCTTTTCTTTCTGCTGGTATACGAGACAAAGTTTACTCAATACCGCCCATACTGGTTAAATTTTAACAGTGACAACAATCCTGCCAGAGGGGG
>NZ_JAKGTN010000057.1:0-1742 GCF_021568915.1 Vibrio sp. McD22-P3 | reverse complement strand
GCATACGGTGATAGATGAATTACAAAAGTCAGGTGTCGCTGAACATCTCGTTGCTCAGGTCGTTGGACATAAGCATAACACCATGACCTATGGGCACTATGCCAAGCGTCTAGAGCCCCAGGAGCTGATTGATGCTGTGAACAGCTTTGACATCAATCTTAGCTAATCGAAACACAAAAAACCGTCACACTAAAAAGTGTGACGCAATAGCAACCCGCTGCGGTAGTGTCACACTTTTACTTCGTAAAAGATGAACACTACCTGCGGGCAAGAGAAGTATCTCTTGGCTCTCTGTCATGCACAACCTTCGGTTGGCATTTGACTTACTTTTCCTTATGCCAAAACATCCAACTATGTGACCAAATCTTCTTGGCACTCTTGCCTCCAGCTCTTGCGGATTTATACAGTTTATTGGGCTTGAATCCCGTTTGAGTATGAAAAATGGCTTGTTTTGTCTTGAGTCCAGTCTCGTTTTGTCAGTAGAATATTTAGTAAGTTATTGTTAAGAGTAGGATTAGCGCTATTCCCGCTAAGATAATGAGTATTATTAAAAAGTGATAACACGCAGGCTCGTTTTTACGTAAAGGCAGAGTGCTAAATGTGATGTATTAGCATTATATCTAAGTGGCTTATGGTAGCTTGAATGAAAGTTAGGCAAGTTGAAAAACGAGCAGACCCGTTATTAAGAATGTTAGTCTTCATGGAGGAAGCACCAATGAAACGACAGATTGCTTGGGCACTTCTTCGGCTTGGATTAGTTGGAGTTATCTATCTGCCGATAGCGTATACGTTTCTAATACTTATCGAAACTTCGCGCCCTCGATTCCTAGAAATGAACTGGGATGCTTATATTTGGCTTACCTTGTTTCTATTGGTCATTGGTTACTGCTTTCTTCGCATGTCACGCACGAAAGAGTTTGGCAAATTGTTTTTAGTTAGTGTCCTTGGGGTTTCTGTATTAATGATGTACGAAGGACAGTCTTATACCTTTGATGTGCGTAATATATCGGCAAATACTTTATATGTGGTGTTCCTGTTTTTGATTTCAGGAGTCTACTTTGTAGTACCTACAACATGGATAAAGCCATTGTTGTTTTTGCTACCTGTTAGTGCGTTGAGTTGGTTCCTAAGAATGTCGTTATATCAACCAATTTGCTTTTCTTATGAGGTATATTTAAGCAAATCAACTATGAGTCCAGAACAGTACGATAAGGTTGTGGGTCTGGTTCTACAAAGCTTTCCAACGACGTTTATAGGTGGTTCAATGGCATTTGGGTTATTACTTCCATATTGGTTTGCGTTGTATGGTTCTAACCCAAATTCAACTTACAAAAGCCTAACAAAGCGCTGATATGACCCCCACTGTCAATTAAAATGTAGAAGTTTGTGCTGATCTGTCCCAGCTAGACTGAACGTTTCACGAAACGACTTTCTGATACCAAAATTTATCCGCATTTTTCTAATTTACCTGAATACTCTAATAAGGTTCCGTCCAACGATTTGCTGACTAGGTAGATCATCGTATTCAGCCCGATGGGCGAAGTTAGTAAGTTAGTTCAGTAACTTATTAACTTACTAACATAACAATCTGATAAATCTTGACGTTAAACCATGAAATGGGCTTTAATCTGTACCAGACAGACCAACAAATTGATTTTCTAGAAATCTAGACAACTCATTGTAAAATAAGCAGTTTTAGTTTTTAGGCGTAGCGTTCAAATCCCTATCTCTCCGCCACATTC
>NZ_JAKGTN010000056.1:0-2334 GCF_021568915.1 Vibrio sp. McD22-P3 | reverse complement strand
TAAAGACACCTGAACATGTTGTGAACCACCAATAAAAGCGCGGTTGTGAAGTGCTTTTAGAATACCCATAGCTCCCATTAATCCAGTACCATAATCCGTGATAAAGCCATAAGGGCACAAAGCAGGTTTATCTTCCAATCCATGATCAAATGCAGAACCTGTCGCTGCTTGCGCAATGTTTTCCCAACCATGTCTATCTTTCCATGGGCCTACTTCGCCAAACGCAGAACTAGTGACAATAATTAAATTAGGGTTAATCGAAAGAAGTTTTTCTTCAGTAATACCAAACTTTTCACTCAAGCGTCCGGGTGTATAACCATTTACATATACGTCAGCATCCTGTACTAGTTCAAAAAAGCGTTGCAAGTCTTTTTCTAACGTAAAGTCTAGGTAAGCATTTTTTACCAAAGCCCGTATCTAAATAATTGAACTTAACCGGGCTTGTTAAGCTGTCCATTCTTAATCATCAACTACAGGTCCATGCCAGCAAGTGTAGCTTTTGCCTCTTCACCAGATTTCCATCCTAAACATTGGTGCATTTTACCTTTTATTCTGCGGTGGCTTTGTTTGCCCTTTAGTTTGAAGTGTGGTGAAGGGCTGCGTTTTCAAGCCTTTCAGCTAGCCAAATTTTAGTAATCGACTGCCGAGTAACACCGACTCAACTTGCTTCACGATCTAATGACTCAAACATCCATGCTGGAAAATCAACATTGACTCGTTTCTGTTTTTGCATTGGACGCTTAACTTTAGATAGGTCTAGATCACCTAAAATGTCATCGTCACTTTCAAACTTGGCACCAAACTCATGCGCTTTCATATAAGTTCACCTCCGCTTTACGGGAACGTCTGACTGAAATAATCTTGACATTTAATCCGTGATATGTGGTGACACTAGACCTATGCTTGTCAGTAAGCATACCGAGAACCAAATATCTAGGTTCATCGCTTGAGTTTGCAGGGAGATCTATAAGATCAGAGTCATTCCACAAACCTTGACCTGTTTTTGTTTTTATCGAATTCAAATTTAACCATGAGTAAAAACTAGCCCCTTTTTACTCGTTAGGCAAGTGAGGTTCTGTCGCAAATTCTGATAAATACGTGACAGAGCCATTCTCTAGACGCAATCATACTGTGAGTGCATAAAATTGTTCGTAGAGGCTTGTTGCAAAAAGTCTGAGTCTTCGCCAAACTGCAGATTGAAGTCATTTAATTGAGCTTGTTATGAAGAACCCTGAAACACTTTGTTCCTGAAATCATTCTGTGGTGTCTTCGCTCGTATGGTTCAACTCCAATGAGCTATGCCAATCTTAGCGATATGCTACAAGAGCGAGGGGGTTCGGTTAATTATTCGACCATTTATCACTGGTTCGTTGAGTATGCCCTGCATTACATAAGAAACTACGCCATCGTCATTCATTCGAGCCGACTCTTCGTGGCAGCTTGATGAAACTTATGGTGTGCCCGGAGTTCAGGGCTAGCAAGGAATGCTAAATTGAACCACGAATCTATCTGAAATACACAAGCGCGATAGCAGGAGCTAATTTGTGTTTGTGGCTATGTCTGGTTGTGCAGGCATATGAGTCTGAGCGGCAGTGACTTACCGTATGCTGGTAAGGTGATGTAACCCGCTGACAACGAGAAGTGAGGCGAATTCGTTAAGCCAAGATGCTTCTCTAGACTAAGTGCTGGACGGATGAAGAACATGAACCGATTAATCCGCATCTATGGGCTGAATCGTCGCCACTGCCTACACGAGTTATCAGGCAGTATGACGCTGTAAGAGGGCTACATGTAGGAGCACCCTTACCGACTTTGGTTAGCAATATATGTGTGCTTACCAAGGGGCAAACGTGCTAACACAATTCAGCGTTTGAGCGTCATCACCTTACAGTTCGATAAGGTTAAAGATTGCGATCGGCATCCACCCCAGTATGTTTGAGTTCAGATAGGTAAACCGGGGAAGGCTTGTTCTGGATGTTAAAGGAGCATGACCCAAATGACAGGCAAGCTGGCGGAGCGTTCGTAGTAGTCTGAGATGGGGAAAGCCCATTACATGGCGAAGGGGCGCAGTTTAATTGATTTGCGGATGCAAATGACCTTGTTGCTTAAATCGATGGAACTAAATCAGGAAGCTACGATCTGATCGGCTACACCCATCAATCGTCGTAGTCTCATGCCTAAACCTCGTTACAAAACAACTAACTGGAAGCAGTATAATAAAGCCTTAATCAACCGTGGCTCTCTGACCTTTTGGATTGATGAGGAAGCGATAGCCGAGTGGAAGCAAAACAAACAAGGCAAGCGTGGTAGACCTCGCCGATTCAGCGACTTAGC
>NZ_JAKGTN010000055.1:0-2407 GCF_021568915.1 Vibrio sp. McD22-P3 | reverse complement strand
CACATCGCCCTCTACATCGGAAGCGCTAGAGAGCAACTGAGTTTCATTAAAGATTAATACATTGTCTTCATCGACGGTGTAAGATGCGGTACCAAAGACCGGGAGATCATTAACCGACTCTACCGTCACATTGATGTTCGCCGAGCTTGACTCTAATCCATCCGTGACGGAATAACTCAGTTCGAGGTCCCCATGGAAATTTTCATTAGGCGTAAAGGTATACGTACCATCACCATGGCTGTCTAATACACCCGACGTGCCATCGTAAGTCACTTGCTCTATAGACAAGTCGTCATTATCGATATCAGAAGTTGCAGACAAAATATCGTCATTGGTAAACAGAAGCGTTCCATCTTCTTGAATAGTAAATGGTAGATCTGTGGCGACAGGTCCATCGTTGACTGGTGTAACATTGACAAAAACGGTTGCGGTATCAAAAGAGCCATTCCCGTCGGTCACGGTATATTCAAATGAAGCTTGTCCATTGTAGTTGGCATCAGGCGTGAATTGGATCTGTCCGTTTTCATCTAGATTGACAGTTCCGTGTGAGTCGTCAGTAGAAGTTACGCTCACTAAAGTCAGCTCATCACCATCAATATCTGAGTCGTTTACTAAAAGATCGCTTGCTTGGAGCGTCAAGACTCCATCTTCTTCGACCTCAATTGCTCTTGAAGTGATAGTGCCATCAATTTCGATAAGTTGCTCTGTGACATTCAGAGTATCCTCAGCAGTGCTGTGATTTAAGTTCAGCTGCAGAGTGTTTGTTACTTCGCTTCCATCTCCTTGGATGGTGGTGATCTGAATTTCTTCTGCCATGGTTCTCGAGACAACCATGTTTTGTACTACGTAGGTTCCATTTCCACCTGTCGTTCCTAGTTCAAAATGATGGACTGGAACATCGGTTGTGAAGGAATACGTATCTTCGTATTCCCCAGATTCACGATAACCACCTTGGGTGCTGATAATGTTTCCTTCAGCGTCATAGGCAGTAATGTTCACCTGCGTTGCGTGGGAGCTAGTTTCATCAAAATACCCGCCGAGTCCATCAAGCTGGAACGTAATTTGATTGACGTCTTCTCCTTCAACTGTAACCGTGAGAGTTTCATCGTCGCTGAGTCCATTGGATGACTGATTACCTATTCCAGCACCGACATGACTATTGGGGCCATTCCACGCCGCTAAAGCACCCTCACTAACAACCGTTGTAACGACAATACCATCTTCACCGTACGTCGCGGTGTCTCCATCGACGTTACCCCAATCGGATGTCGATGCAGTCCCATCAAAGCCTTGGCTGTTTGGATCGTTGTCGAAACTGCCCACTCGGATATCACGAGTGTCCGATTGAATCTCAACAGTATTTGGTACAAATTGAACTTCGGTGTCAGCGGGATATTCCAATCCAATAACCATATCCGCCCAATCACCGTTTTCATCGAGATATTGTACCGCCCCATGCTCTGGTGCGACGTCTAAGCGGATCATAGGTTCAGCACTAGACAAATTGACGTCATCACGAGCAATAACAAGGTCGTTTACAGGATCAACTGTTAAGTTTAACGCGGTTGCGACGGTTTCTTGTCCATCAGTCACATCGAATGTGAGTGACAAAGGCCCATGAAAGTTCTCGGCCGGAGTGATAGTGAAATTTCCGTTGCCATCATCAGTCACCGTGCCAAATGCTTCTAGGTATAGGTTTTCAGCTGAGAGTTGGTCACCGTCAACATCGGATGCGTGGATGAGCAACTGTTCCTGAGATAAAGTAATAGAATTATCTTCGTTAACTTGATAAGCAATTGGACCTGAAACGGCTGGAATATCATTGACGGAGAGTACATCAATAGTCGCGGTGGTTGGAGACGTTAATCCTGACTCATCAGAAACCACTACTTGTAAAACGACTTCGCCATCAAAGTTTTCATTTGGCGAGAAGTAGTATGTTCCATTTTCATGAAGGGCTAAAATACCATCGCTGCCACTATACGTCACCGAATCTAGTGAGATGGCTTCCCCATCAACATCGCTCGAATTTGCCAACAGTTGCTCTACTGTGATGTCAATTACCCCTTCTTCATTGACTGAATAGGATGTAGAACCCGCAATTGGCGCGTCATTAACAGCAGCTACTGCTATATCTATCACCGCACTGCTGGTATCTGTGCCATCTGACACATCGAAAGTTAATTGAAGTTCGCCATTGTAGTTTTCATTTGGAGTGAAAGTGTGAGTACCGTTACCTAGTGACGTAAGCACACCGTCGGTACCTTCATAGTGGACGCCGGTAACCGTTAAATCATCACCTTCAATGTCACTCGCACCCTGCAGCAGTTCAGCGTCCGTAAAGGTTAAGGTGCCATCTTCATCCATGCTAAAGCTCTGATCGTAAATCACAGCGGCATCATTGACA
>NZ_JAKGTN010000054.1:0-4176 GCF_021568915.1 Vibrio sp. McD22-P3 | reverse complement strand
TTAGTATTGTGAGACTGGAATGGGGGCGTAAAGCCTTACTCACAGCGCAGGGCAGCCCGAAAGGGTAAGAGACAAAACTCCACGGAAAGCGACCAAAACGATGCCTAAAATCACTCTGATTTGGGTAGGGGTTGGCGCAGCCGAAAGGGCTCTAGGTTGTCCTTTCGCTTGCCTTCCCTTTTACTTTCTTTTTATTCCTACCGCTCGGCGCAGTGTGCGAGTAAGCGAAGCGTCCGAGCATCGAGCAAGCGGAATTTAGTCAGGTTCTAAGCTGTGGCACGGCCTCTCTGGCTTATCTCTTTTTTTCTCTCACGAACAGTATTCTTTCTTTATACATTCGTTTGTTAAACTTCCAGCCTAATACTATCCATGGCGTTATTATTATCGTGAAGGCGACTGTATCGCCTATCTGCTGGATTATTTCTTTGAATACACTTTTAGATAGTAATATCTCTAATCCAGCTATTGTTGCCCAATACCCTGCGATGGGTATCAGGATAAAGGACAATAATAGCGTCGTCATCGTGTTGCCATAAATGATCTCCGCTTTGCATCCCGTACAGATGTTCGCCCCATATTTCACGTCCTCTTTTTTACAATGAGGGCACTCTACATACTTCATTTCTTTGCTCCTTTTCTTTTTCACTTTTTTACCATCAGGTCTTGTTTTTGACTACCTTTTAGTCGCTTTTTTGCTACTCTTCACCTAAAGCGTTCGTTATTTAAGCCAGCATACACAGAGTGCACTCGCTACGCTCATTTCTCTGTGAGCTGGAAAGGGGCGCTAACGCCCCCTTTACCCCAGTTAAATCCGTCAAAAAATGACCTCGTGCCGAGCTCTTTTTTCATCGGATTCTAAGGAGGAATGTCATGGAGAAAAGAACCAAAATTATCAAGATTCGAGCTACTGAATCTGAGTATGCCGAGCTTCAAAACCGAAGCATTAAGCCTCGACTTGCAGAATGGATGCGAGAGCATTGTCTCGATGCCAAAGTTCCAAGAGCGAATAAAGTTCCCAATGTTGACCCCGCTCTTTTGCGTCAATTGGCAGGGTTGGGTAACAACCTAAATCAAATATCTCGCTCTATTCATACTCAAGGATGGAAAGCGATGGATAGGATTCAGATTCTGTCTCTTTTGTCCTCGATACAACGAGAGCTGAATGACATTAGAGCGGAGCATAGTCACGATGATAGTTAAGTTTCATGCTCGAGGTGCCGGTCGAGGCTCTGGCCCCGTGGATTATTTACTTGGTAAAGGTCGTACTCGTGACGGTGCCACGTTAGATCGAGGCGACCCAGACGAAATTCAGGCATTGATTGACTCAAGCCCTTACGCAAAAAAATACACCTCTGGCGTGTTGTCTTTTGAAGAGCCTGATCTTCCCAGGGAAACGAAAGACAAGATTATGTCGAGCTTTGAAAAAGCGTTATTGCCAGGGCTCGATGTCGATCAATATTCTTGCCTTTGGGTGGAACACCGTGACAAAGGGCGCTTAGAGCTTAACTTTGTGGTTCCCAATATTGAGCTATTGAGCGGCAAAAGATTACAGCCCTATTTTGACAAAGCCGACAAGCCTCGAATCAACGCTTGGAAAGTAGGAATGAACACGAGTTTGAAGCTACACGACCCAGACGACCCAGCCAACAAAAGAGAGCTTGTGACTTCAAGAAACCTTCCATTATCGAAGCAGAAAGCCGCTACTTTGATCACGGATGGTTTGTTATCCCGAGCCAGTAAAGGAGAAATCCAGAATCGGAAAGATGTGGTTAATGCGCTTCAAAGTAGTGGTTTTACCGTGGTGAGAGAGACGAACAAAAGCGTATCGATTTCGGATCCTGACGGAGGTAGAAATATTCGTTTGAAAGGAATGATTTATGAGCAAGATTTTAAATTTAGCGAAGGACTTCGAGCAGAAATCGAAGCAGCAAGCGAGCGATATAGAGCAGAGTCTGAAAGTCGAATTCTCGAGGCACGAGCGCTCTATCATCGAGGAGTTGAGCGAAAGCGAACAGATAATCAAAAACGCTATCCGAGACCAGAATCAGACAATGAAATCACTCGTTCTCAAAAGTTGGCTGTGGATGGTGTTGAGTATTTCTCTCGTTCTGCTCGGTTGCATGGGGGTGATTTGGTGGCAAGGCAAGATAATCGCCCAGAACCAAGAAGAAATCAGCCGTCAGAAATCCGAGCTAGAGAAGTTGAACGCTCAAACGTGGGGCGTTTCTCTATATCTGTGGGAAAAGGAGCGCTACATCGTGATTCCAGAGGGGTACACAGTGAAATCTGGCTGGACTATGAACGACGAAAAGAACGAGCTCATCAAACTGGTGGAGAAGTAGGTTATGACCGAGTTAGAGCAACAACTATTGAGCGCATTCGACAGTTTACAAGCTCAACACGAGAAGCAGCACAAGGATTTTGCAGCCGTTTACAGGAATTTGGTGCAAATGTACGAGACCACCTCGAGGGAAAACGAAACGCTGCGCCAGCAAGTGAGTCACTTGAGCGGGCAGGTCGACAGCTTGAGCAAGCAAGTGACAGAGTTGAGCAGGCTATACAGAAAGAACGATCGATAAATCAAAGTAGAGAGTTGGGTGGTATCGGAAGAAGTTTGTAGAAAACAGGGCTTTAACATTGCTTGAGGTATTAACGGTTCGTGATGAAATTTTGCCCTGTAAATCGCTCTGAACGCGTCGCAAACTTACAGCACGATTTCTGGGTAAGTAGGGCTTAGTAAGTGCTTATAAATCGATTCTGGGGCGATTGAGGGCTTCTGAGGGGTGTTTTTGATAGCTAACTCTCCCGTTTAACATAATAGGAATAATAAACACCGATTCCGTGGAGTGATTTTAGTCAGATAGTGGATTGATTTTAGTCAGTTTGGGCGTATAATTGAATTGTAGTTGTGGTGGTAGGAACATCCCCACGTTAAAAAACCAAATTCCAGTCATTTGTGGCGGTAGGAATATCCCCACGTTAAAAACTCAAATTCCTTGTATTAACTACCTTAAAAGCCCTGACTCGTTCAGGGCTTTTTCGTTTATGGATTTTATATGGAACTAAAAAAACTAAACGCATCTTTTTATGATGAAAATCCTACAGTTGAGAATGCTCTAGATTATTACAGTGAAGATGGTCTTTGGGATCTATCGAAAGTTCGTGGACATGGGGTGGTTAACATTACAGTTAATAATTTGATGTTCGCAATTCCTGTGAGAAGTAATGTCCGTCACTCCGCATCTTACATTTTATTAAAAAACACAAAGAAGCGCGGAGTTAAGGGGATGGGGCTTGATTATTCAAAAGCTTTGTTAATTCGAAAACCTGAGTATGTAAGTGATGAAAACTTCAACTTGAACTCTAAAGATGCGGGTAAAAAGTTAGTTGGGAAAGAGAAGCATGTTACAGACCAATTTGAGAAATATGTTAAAAGATACATACATGCAGTGAACGTTCAAGATCAGAATATTCTTTCTAATCAGGAGTATGTAGATACTACGCTTATTAATTATCATGCTGATTTAGGGCTCTAACTTTTAGTGCTAACCCAAATTTAGATACAAGAACGGCTTCCAATCGGGAACCGTTCTTCGTTACGGAGTTGCGCGATTGAAAATGAACATAACATTTTGAGAAAAAACGAGAGTTTTAAATTTCTGTTATGGTATCCATGGAAAGATAAAAACAAGAAGTTTTCATCATATCTAGAATGAGGATACACATGTACTGGCTCGATGAATTTACAATGGTTAAGCTAGAAAAATTGGTTTCTGTGGAAGTCGAAGAAGCGATTATTACTTTAAGCTTTGATAATGGAAAAGAGATTGTTCGAAGCTATATTTCTCATGATGATGCACTATCTGAACTACTAAAGTTAAGAGATGCAATGAATATAAAAAAAGCAGTAGTAACGTAACTGCACTTAATCCGCTTCTGACAATTTTAGGCAAAAGAAGTCTCCCCATTGGGAGGCTTTTTTGTTTTGGGAAGTTATGACCGATAAAAAGGATCATTGAGATCAATCGCTTTTGGGATTACTCTCTATCCCTAGATGTGAAAAAACCAGCCGTAGGAAGCTGGTTTATTTCGGAATACTTACTAGTTTCGACGCTGGGTAAGTCCTTTCATGATAGCCATATCGTTAAAGCACTTCAAGTATTCCTGCACTCTGTT
>NZ_JAKGTN010000053.1:0-4209 GCF_021568915.1 Vibrio sp. McD22-P3 | reverse complement strand
CCGCACTAGTACAGAAAGGGATGGCACTTGGTTCAGTAATGGCTTTAATTATTGGTAGTGCCGGCGCAAGTCTAACTGAAGTGATATTGTTGAAATCTATCTTCAAGAATCAAATGATTGCAGCATTCTTGTTTGTCATCCTCAGCATGGCCATTGGTGCAGGGTTCCTATATAGTTTCATCTTCGCTTGATTGACACATCACAAAAAAAGCCTCCTACAAGGGAGGCTTTTTTGTGTCTAAATCTCGGTGCAGACTAGGTGCCATTACGTTAAATTACGTGATTCAAGAATAGTGCGTGAATATTCTCTTTCTGTATCACTGATCAATTGGGCTTGTTGCAAAAAAATACAGAGAAGATACTTCATCCATTCCGTTTTAACTTCTAGTTGAAAACCACCTCAACATTGAACAAGCGATTCATGAAGGCGGGTCTCTCCCGTACTAGTGTTTTACGTTCATCACGACGTAACCAGAAATCAAATTGACCTTTGTTCAACATCCGTAGAGACTCGAATCCTTGAATAGTTGACTAGGCTCGCTTTCGTATTTTAAATCCGCCAGTACCTACAACGAGTTTCTTGATGGGAGCGTGGTCGGATTCAATACCATTATTGAGATACTTCACTTGCCGTTGCTTGGCATCTGCTCGCAGTCGTCCCTCCTTCTTCAGGCGAGCAATCGCATTAGCGTAGGAGGAATGCTTGTCGGTATTTAATGCTTGAGGCTGTAACTCTTTTGGATAGTGGCGCAGGCACCGCTTCAAGAACTGATAAGCCGCCTCTTTATTGCGTTTGTGGGAGAAATAGAAGTCCAGTGTCTCGCCTTGCTTGTTGATAGCTCGGTACAGATAGTGCCATTTTCCTTTCACTTTAACGTAGGTTTCATCAAGCTGCCACGAAGAGTCTGCTCGAATGAATTGACAACGGCGTAATTTCTTACGTAGTGCAGGGGCATACTCAATGAACCATCGATAAATGGTCGAGCGGTGAACCGAAACACCTTGCTCCTGCAGCATGTCGCTAAGGTTGGCGTAGCTCATTGGCGTTGAACCATACCAGCGCAGACACCAAAGAATGATTTCAGGGGCAAAATGTTTCCATTTGAATTCAGGATTGGTCATTGAACAGCTGGATTAGATGGGGAAAGAAGGAATTCTGAGTCTTTGCTACATTTTTTGCAACAGGCCCCGGCAGAGTATCTGACCTATTGTTTTGAGCGACTGGCGGTCGAACCCGATAACTTAGAAGCGCTGATGCCATGGAACATCAAAGGGTTAAAATCCTCTGAGTAGGAAAGAAACGGAAGGCTAATCACCTTCCGTTTTTTATTGCAATAGGGTGTTTACCACCAGCTTACAATACGTTCGTTTTTAGCACAACTTAATAATCATAATAAGGGATGAAAATCTGTGTGGAGGTATTATGGATACTTGACCACTAGTAGCAGTCTTACATATACACTGTTTATTCTTTAGTATCGGAGCTCTTTTCCTGCTCAATTACTTGTAAATAACCTAAGACCATCGCATCAAAAGCTCTAGGGTTTCGAGCATAGATGTTTCGCATGGTTTGAGCTGTATTTCCGTAAAACTCAACCACGTCATTGACACGCCGCGCACCAAGTGCTTTTAATCGATGATTTGCTAGCATGATTGCCTCACAACTTCATAAAAATAGAAAACTATTTATCATTATAGGTTATGGTTTATGACATTCTATTTTTCTTTCATCGGAAACACTACTGAGAAGTCAATGGTCAACGATAGGAGTATCGAGAGCGTATTTTATGGTAAAACACCATACGCTGTTTCTGGGTTATCGCTTTCTCAATGACGCCGTCCGACCAGTGAGCGTATATCAATGAGCATGATCTAAGTTCTATATATTGAAAAGATATCATATGTCTCATCGCATCACTCCAGCGACAGTTTTAATTTTATAACCACTGCTAGGTTAGGTTGAAGAGGCTTCTATATACAATATAGAACAGTCATGATGGTCCTGTCCTATAATCTACGAAAGTATCTGTGCAAGAAGGCTGGATAAGGCTAATGTTTCAGGTCATCTGCATACGTAATCAATGGGAGTTTGTCTATGAATAAAAAGTATTTCAATTTATCGATTATACAGAAAGAAGGAAGAAACATTATCATACTTGATGAATGCGAAATCTACTCAATGGAGGCAACAGAATCGGATGAAATCCACAAGGTGTTTGATGCCATTATCCCTATCTGGCAGGGTAGTTGTCACTGTTAAAATTTAACCAGTTTGGGCGATAAAGAGTAATTGTGTCTCGTATATCAATAGAAAGAAAAGAAGCTATATTGAAGAAGCTGTTGCCTCCCTATTCGATGTCAGTGAAAGAAGTGTCGGAAAAGGAAGGAATTAGCACTGCGACCTTGTATCATTGGCGCAAGCAACTCAGACGTTCAAGAGCCGCCGTGCCAAATAGCCACACTTTATCAGAGCAGTGGTCTGCTCAAAGTAAAATTGCCATTGTCGCTGAAACCTACTCAATGACAGAAAGTGAACTCAGCCAATATTGTCGTGAAAAAGGTCTTTTCCCAGAACAAATCCAAAGCTGGCGCAGCGAATGTATGCAAGGGTTTAAGTCGAGTAAAGAGCAGGAAGCTGAAGCAAAGAAGCAGGCTAAAGCTGACAAACTTGAAATCAAAGAGTTGAAGAAAGATTTACGACTCAAAGAAAAAGCACTCGCTGAAACGGCCGCCCTCTTGGTGCTAAGAAAAAAGCTGAGAGCCTTTTACGGGGAAGAGCCAGAGGACGACTAACCTCAACCGATGAAAGGCAGACCATAGTGACTCTTATCCTTGAAGCGAAGCAAGGCGGGTGTCGTTTAGAGCCAGCTTGCCATGAAGTTCAAATTGACTTGAGAACATATCGTCGCTGGTATCAGCAAGGTGAAGTTCAAGCTGACAAAAGACCAATATGCCTCAGACCTGAGCCTGCTAACAAACTGTCGCAGCAAGAGCGTGATGCGATTATCGAGGTGTGTAACCGCTCTGAGTTCGCAAGCTTGCCTCCAACTCAAATCGTCCCGACATTGCTTGATAGAGGTGAGTATATCGCCTCTGAGTCAAGTTACTATCGGATACTGAGTGCACAGGGGCAACTAAACAAACGAGGTCGTCAAAGAAGTAGGCAGAAGCGAGCGAAACCAACAAGTTACACAGCTACGGACTCGAACCAAGTCTACACATGGGATATCACTTACTTACCTTCAAAAGTTAGAGGCCAGCACTATTACCTGTATGTCATCGAAGACATTTATAGCCGAAAAATTGTAGGTTATGAGGTATATGAGCGTGAGTGTGGTGAGCTGGCGTCACAGCTTTTGCAACGAACGTTGATGCGAGAGCAGTGCTTCAATCAAGCTCTGGTTCTTCACTCAGATAATGGTGCGCCGATGAAGTCGTTGACGTTCAAAGCCAAAATGGAAGAGTTATGTATTACTTCATCGTATAGCCGCCCAAGAGTCAGTGATGATAACCCGTATGTCGAGTCATTGTTCCGTACGGTTAAGTACATGCCAAACTAGCCGACGAAGGGCCTTGAAACTCTCGACAGCAGTCGACGTTGGATTGAAGCCTGCGTGCTCTGGTACAACACGGAGCACAAGCACAGTAAGCTCAATTATATCAAGCCTTCAGAGCGTTATAACGGGAAAGACGAAGAGCTCTTGAAGCGTCGAGCTGAGGTCTTTCTCGCTGCTAAACAGCGAAAATCCGAACGATGGCCTGGCGATATCAGGAACTGTAAGCCAGTTGGTGAAATACACCTAAATCCAGAAAGAGAAGCTGCTTAATAAACAAGAAAATGATGACGACTACCTTGAAAAACGCCGTTATCGAGCTATTTCAAGTAGATATAACAAGCTAGAAAGGGATTATGCCAGCATGTTATCGCTGGCATTCATGTTGATGTGGCTACCGATGTGTTGTTGAACGCAAAATGTACAGCAAAGATCAACACGCCCTAATAATGATTAACTTAATCCTTAGTGTTACTCCATCATGTGCGGAAAGAAAATACGGGTTAGAATAACTATCACAGTGACTATCAGATACATAATATAGAGCGAATGCAGGCGGTTACTCGGATATCTGTGAACGTAAATCAGTCGAATATAGAAAATACAAACGGCTGCAATGAGCAGCAAGATAACCTCTATCAAGTTTCCCAAGCTT
>NZ_JAKGTN010000052.1:0-5352 GCF_021568915.1 Vibrio sp. McD22-P3 | reverse complement strand
GTTTTGGTCGCTTTCCGTGGAGTTTTGTCTCTTACCCTTTCGGGCTGCCCTGCGCTGTGAGTAAGGCTTTACGCCCCCATTCCAGTCTCACAATACTAATCAGTTATTCCTTTTCCGCGAGTCCCCTCTAGCAGCTACAAGGGGCGGTGTTATCGAGCTTTTGCTTAGTTTTGATTAGTACCTTTACCTTCCACCTTTGGAAACAGAGTGCAGGAATACTTGAAGTGCTTTAACGATATGGCTATCATGAAAGGACTTACCCAGCGTCGAAACTAGTAAGTATTCCGAAATAAACCAGCTCGCCAAAGCTGGTTTTTTCACATCTAGGGAAAGAGTTTGTAAGGAAAATATGAGATAGAGGTACATTGTGTGGACGACTCACATCCTTACTAAATCTGTAGATAATTTATCGAAATCATTACATATCATTACACTCTTTCTAACAAATGGCCTGTATAAAAATAAAACCTAATACACATCGCAATACAAAGGTAAGATTTTAATATGAACAGGTTATTATTTATATTAGTCGCCGTAGGCTTGGCTGGCTGCTCTGGTATAACTCATACAGATAAAGCTTACACTGCGCATGCGGAAAGCTTTAATATTTTGGGAGCCCAAATACCAGGTAACACACAAGAAAGAGCTTTTGATTTGGTTCCAGAAGGAGCTTCAATTGACACTATTCAAGCAGCTAATTCGGACACTACATCGCTCTTAGGTGTTCTTAATCGAATTCTTGGGGTTGATTATGTCCACGTTGCCGGAAAGAAGCAGTAAAGGTTTTATCTTACGTAATTGAACTCAAAGTTAGACACAAAAACGGCTCCTTGAAGGAGCCGTTTTTGCACTACAGAGGAATATTGGAGGGAGTCCCTCTTAGCTATAGATAGTTTAGTTAGTAATAATCTTGCTTATACTATTACATTCAAATCTGTGATTTACATGCAAAAAACTCTTCCTACCAAACAGGAAGAGGGGCACTGAATACTTTTCATTAGCTGCATTTTGTGAGTAATAATATAACCTCCCCAAAAGTAACTGAGGAGGCTTGGCATTATGTCGTTCACCTCTAATGGTAGATAACAATGCCTAATGGAGCTTTCAGGGAGTTAGTGGACGTAAACTTCTCCCCAAAAACAAATATAGGATCTCTCGAAGAAGTAGCGAGATTCCTTACGCTGCCTTATCCAAACAACACTCATCGATCAAGAAACTTATCACTCCATCAAGATTATCAAATTTGGCTTCACAATAGATACTCCGACCATCACGAACTTGTTGGATTAGTTCAGCTGATACCAGGTGAGCTAAGTGATGAGACAATGTTGATGAAGGGATATCTAGATGAGCCTGGATATCTCCGACAGTTATGCTATTTTTTCCTGATTTTACAATAACTTTATAGATTTTAAGCCTGACAGGATGACCTAGTTCTTTCAGGATGTTTGCTGCTTTTTCTAGTTTCATCTTTATCTCCATGGAAAATATTTCCAATTTTGTAGAAATTAAAGGTTGACGTTGAATTCAATACAACTATAATTCCAGAAACATCGAAATGAAAGCTTTTTTTATTCAAAACAGTTTGCAATATGGATTGAACATCCATAGGAGAAATAACATGAGTCCAGATATAATTAACATGGCAAAAGAAGCACTTGATATGTTTGCATTTCTTGCGACGGAGCTAATTATTCTTTTCCTAGCTATTAGCTATATCGTCGGGGTTCTTCAAGACTTCCTTACACCTGAAAAAATCCAATCCATTCTTAGCTCTAAGAATGGGAAAGGGTACTTTATCGCAGCGCTATTAGGTTCAATCACTCCATTTTGCTCATGCTCAACAATTCCATTTTTGAAAGGCTTATTGCGTGCGAGAGCTGGTTTTGGCCCTATGATGGTTTTTCTCTTTGCAAGCCCACTTCTTAACCCTGTAATCATTGGATTATTTGTTGTTACATTTGGCTGGAAAGTTGCAGTTTTCTATTTCTCTATCGCTATGATTGTTTCTGTCACTGCTGGTTACGTATTAGAAAAACTGGGCTTTGAGCGATATGTTAAGCCTGAAGCATATGAAGCTTTACAAACATCATCTTGTGGTTCTACATGTTCTAGTGATAGCAAAAAAACAGATGTTAAAGAGACGACTTGTGGTACCAGTTCGTGTGGGGAAAGCACTTCGAAAGTAGAAGAGTCTTGCTGTACAACACAAAAAGCTACTGAGAACAAAGAGCCTAGTCGCTGGTTAAGAATTTGGAACTCGACTTGGAAAGATTTTAAACAAGTTTTTCCTTACTTAATGATGGGTATTGCTCTTGGTTCATTCATTTATGGCTTCATCCCAACTGACTTGATTGCTGAATATGCCGGCGCGGGTAAATGGTATGCTATCCCTGTTGCAGCTGTTATTGGTATTCCACTATATATTCGAGCTGAGGCGGTTATTCCTTTGAGTGCCGCACTAGTACAGAAAGGGATGGCACTTGGTTCAGTAATGGCTTTAATTATTGGTAGTGCCGGCGCAAGTCTAACTGAAGTGATATTGTTGAAATCGATCTTCAAGAATCAAATGATTGCAGCATTCTTGTTTGTCATCCTCAGCATGGCCATTGGTGCAGGGTTCCTATATAGTTTCATCTTCGCTTGATTGACATTATCACAAAAAAAAGCCTCCCATAAGGGAGGCTTTTTTTTGTCTAAATCAGGGTTCGCACTAAGTGCCATTACGTTAAATTACCGCCTTCCAATTTTTCAACGATAGATACATGCTTCCTAACGGGGGTAGAAACACTGTTATACGTTTTATCAACACTCAACTTAACAAATTTTAAAAATTCATCTAACTGCGTGGAAATTTCAGTGTTGTTATTACAAGACTCTAGAATCTCTTTTCGAAATTCATCCGCCTTCTCCTTCACCCTGTCTTCCTCGATTTTAGCGTTATTTTTCATTTCGGCATCAAGTTTACCTCGAAGGTCATTGGTAGCCTTAATGATCAACTCAGACCTACCCAATGATGCTTTCGTTGCTTTAAGCTCAGTCTGCATATCTACGTAGTCTTTGCCTTCATTTTGCAATTTAAGGATTTTATTCTGTGACTCCGCCAACCCTTTGCTGCACTTAGCGATAAACCAAAGATGCCCAATATTTAGAAGAGAAACGATAAATGACCCCACGTAGATAAAGAAATACACAAGGACGGCATAGAAAAGTGGCTGATAAAGAAAGTTACATGCATTACTTGCTGCCAAAAAGTCTGATAATCGAGTGGGATACTCATCTATTGGACCTACGATTAATAAACTCCAATGCTTAAAATTAACAACAAGCCATGAAAATACGAAACCACCTATAATTGGATTCTTAGCTCTTTCATTAAGTGCATCTGTTAACGGTTTTAGTTGCTCAATCATAAGACTCCATTCAACCACCTCTCGCCAAAACCAAAAAGTACCACCCTAGACCCTAAAAATCGAACAGCCTCTGGGAATTTTAGGTGTTCATTATTCCTATTATGTTAAACGGGCGAGTTAGCTACCAAAAACACCCTTCAGAAGCCCTCAATCGCTCCAGAATCGATTTATAAGCACTTACTAAGCCCTACTTACCCAAAAATCGGGCTGTAAGTTTGTGACGGTTTCAGAGCCTTCAGCATCGATTTTTAACATCTTTTGAACTCAACCCAATTTCACATCCAAAGTTGCAGCGCTGCAACTTTTCGCGGCGCAGCCCCTTCGGAGAACAGGACTTGAGCGTTTTGGAAACCAGTTGCGAAGCAAATGGGGTACAAAATGCGTTTCCTGCCTCTCTAAAACACTCTCAATCTGACTGAACTCCATGCAGCGAATTTTACGAATACTTCTAAGTATATTCACAAAGAACACTTTCATTTGTGGAGAGTAATTTCATAGGTGTGGATGCAAATAAACGGGGTGTGGAGAGGACAAGATGAGGTGTGTGTTCCCCTTTCCTTCTTGTGCCTGGTAAAAACGATTTATCTTTTTGCCAGGGGCGAGAAGGCGACAAACGAACGGAGTGAGAGCGTCAGAAAAACAAAAGCCCCGAATGACATTGAATCAAACGAGGCTGATGTACGATACGCAACTCTATACTAAGCAGTTTAGCGCTCTCTTTAGAACACTTTAATACTAGCCAAAAACGACGTCACACTCAAAACGAACGCCCATCAACTTAATGAAACGAAGCTCGAGCGAGTGGCATTTAGTTGCTCAGTTCTTCATTTCTTCAATCGCAACCAGCGCCCCCTTGCGGGGTTCAATTGCTAAGAAATGGAGAATCCGAAACGTCCAAGTGGAGGATCTGAATCGAGGTCGCCCCACGACCGAAGTGTTCAGACGGGGGAGCCGAAACAAAACACAAACCCCAGTGCAGTGAGTCCACCCAATGGACGATTTTTGTTTTGGGGGCTTGCCCCTCAAATCGTCGAGAAAGGCGAGACTTAGCGGATTTTATTTAGCTGAAAACGAGGTATTTTTTGTGGGAGAGTAACGACACGAAAAAGAGCGACTATTTCGGCTTTAAAACCCGCTAAGTCGCGCGTAGCAAGACGATTTGAGCCCTTCAAGTTTAGAGGGTGATATTGAAGCGTCCAGCTTCGAATATTGCCATCTAAACTCATTGAAAAAGCACAGCTTTTTTAATGATTGCCCATTAAGGGCAACCACCACTACGATAAGTATGTAGTACCCCTTTTACTGACCCGTTCTAGCGACCCCTTATTGTGTCAGTAAAGCGGGTCGGTAAGAGGGGTCAGTGAAGGGGGTACTAAGAAGATGAAAATAACGAGGAGAATTGGAGTGGAGATCCAAATAACCAAAATAGGAAAACTAGACGAGCAAAAACGAGAGTTTGAGAAAAATAAATTCGAAAGTTCAGTGTATGAAAACATCATCGAAATGGTGGAAGACATCTTCCTACTCGAGACAAACGGAGATGAAAAAGCGAGGTACCGGCTTTTAGAACACGAAGAAAAAAACGGAACCCCAATAGGAGCAAAATCAAGCTGGTTAGAGAACAGAGGCAATACGAACAAACCGATCAACTGAGTGACAGTGCCACGGTTTTAAACCTGACTAAATTCCGCTTGCTCGATGCTCGGACGCTTCGCTTACTCGCACACTGCGCCGAGCGGCAGGAATAAAAAAGAAAGCAAAGGGAGTGCTCGCGGAAAGAAAGGTTAAAGCCCTTTCGGCTGCGCCAACCCCTACCCAAATCAGTGTGATTTTAGGCATTGTTTTGGTCGCTTTCCGTGGAGTTTTGTCTCTTACCCTTTCGGGCTGCCCTGCGCTGTGAGTAAGGCTTTACGCCCCCATTCCAGTCTCACAATACTAA
>NZ_JAKGTN010000051.1:0-5065 GCF_021568915.1 Vibrio sp. McD22-P3 | reverse complement strand
GAAATACCCTTATGAGGGCTAGAGGCTTGAAGCGGAAGATCCGAGGTTATATACTCACACATAGAGCACCTGCTTCCTGATTTGATTTATCATTTTTTTTGATTGAATCATTGGACTGGCAAAATCCTTGGTTGTAGTGTTCTGAAAAGGATTTAACCCAGTGTTCCCGCACTGGGTTTTCTTTTCTCTGACCCAGATAGAATACAACAAAACCGTATATACGCAACAAAATTAAGAACAAACCTGCAAAATCGACTGAGCAAGATCACGCTTTTCTTCTTTCGACATCCCACCAATTAACGAATAAATCATTTCCTTCTTCTCACCATTTGAGCCGGCTAATGAATGTTTGAAGCCAGCAGACCAAACAAACCTATGCCCGCAATTACCACAAGAACAATAGAGGTCCACGGCATCCAATGAGAGACGATTTGTTTTTGTTATCACGGCTTTTCCACCGCATTCATTGCAAGTAACTCGCATCAAAAGACTCCAAAAAAAGCCCGTTTAGGAGAACGGGCTACCCAATGCCGCCCCAGAGGAAACCGAAGAGAGTGGCGGCGTTATTTAGGAATGACTCAATTCCTAGGGTTTAAGAAGCTGCCTCTTGCGCCTTAGGTGACAAGGCAGTTAAAGCAGCATATTTCGCCATGTTCTCAACAACATATGACTCTTCTCGATGTTGGTAATCTTCTACTCGATTACGCTTCGAGTTACATACGATTTGTCGATAAGTAGTTGACTCTTTAATGTATACAGACAGGTTATCGAGAGAGGTAACAACAATTGTGTTGTCAGGAAAGTTAGGAATACGAACCAAATCCAAACCACCAAAATGTTTGAATGTGTCAGAAGTATTCTTTTTCTCAGAGTGGAACTCATTTGAGTTATAGAAGCGCCATCTTTCATCCGCGATCAAATTATCACTAATGATGCACACCAGGTCATCTCGCAATGCAACATCAACTTTCTGATCAAGAAGGTCGGCAACCGCAGCATCAAGATTAACGTAATCGCCACCGGCTCCAACTGTTAAAGGTGTAGACATTATTTGTTCAGGCAACTGTTCTTTGACAATTTGAGTCCAACCTTTATTAACATCAGTCAACTTAGCTGTTGGTGACGTTTCATTGGAAACTGAAATTCCATTAAAGCCAATATTAAGAACATCCAAACAAACGCGTCTCTGAGTAAATTTTGAATATTTACTACTAAAATTTTGCTGCTCAGATTTTCCGTACTGCTTACTTTTCGCAGCCATGGCCCACTTTGAAATAGTTCCATAAGGAATATGCACGTCACATTGAGTTTCTTGAGTTACATACTTTGATGGGTTGCTCAATAAACTCGAAGTCTCTCGATCGCGAGAGTCCATATCTGTTCTAGATGTGCAAGGCTCACCACCCGCCCAAAGAAAAGCATCGCCCTGGCGATCTTCTACAGTAACGATATTGATATCAGTTAATGGATGACTTTCATCTGAAGATAAAAGCATCAGACCACCATGAAAGAATGTTGGCAACACTGTTCCGTCAGGGTTAAAACCATTGGCAATATCTCCTGCTGAGATATTGTAAGTCTTAGCCATAGCAGAAAAATGATTATTCAGAATGGAAAAATGATGTTTAGGTAAGCTCATAATTAAAACACTCCATCTGGATCACGAAGTTCTTGGAAAAGATGAGGGGTTTCTATTGTTCTATAGGCCTCTTCAACCATGCTGTGAGAACGAAGAAAAACCTCTAAATCTACCTGGAAATCTTCCGAATCCAGATTTATCAATTTGCCATCATCATCTAAGTATTTATCTGCAAACTCCTCTGCAGAATGACGGTCTACATGGTAACCAGCACCACGATAGTAACGATTGCGCTCTTGCATAAAAAATCACTCCAAGGTTAATGAATGGGTAATAAAAAACCATTTCCGATATTTTCGGAATTATTAAAACACTTAGAGAATAAATGTAAATAGGACTGATTTTACTGCAATGTTTACGATTGGAATAATAAAACCAAATGGAATTATATTGATGTAACATGATGATTATTGATAACCTAAAGTGAATAAACAATCACAAAAACAGCATAAAATAAATTTAATTTATTTTTCTTACTGGAGGCTCTAAAGACAAAGGAACACAAATGAAATTTGAAAAAAAATGAAATGAAGTTTATTGATAAGATATTGATTTATATAGAGTAACTGTAAATCTCTTTTTTTCTTCATTCAGTGAAAAACCTGACAAAAAGCAGACAAAAAGCTTTATTTTCATGTATTTAGAAAAATTACCTAATAGAAAAAACAGTAGTAAAATTTCAAAAAACCGGAATTTTTTTCAATAATTGAAATTTTGAAAAACGCCCTGTAAGCCATTTTGAGAAGACTTAATTTATCGAAGCCCCCGCTATTCATAAGGCTTGAGACGGTCATTGTAGTGATGCTCCGATAGCTTATTTCAACGAAATAGAACTTCGCAAAAACCCAGATCGAAAAGCGCGCAGGTGGGTGAGGGGGAGTGTTTTTTTCGTGCCCTTACCTCTCCCTTACGTCAGGAAGGGCACAATTCTGTAAGTTAGTTAGAAATATCGAAAACTAGATATCTCTCATAGATAATTGACGCTCGATCATATTTAAACAACGGCAAATGTCATCATCACTAACCGCACCAGGTTCCGCCATTTGAAAGAGTAAGGCTTTAACTAGAAACAAAGAATTAGCTCTAATCTCATCTAACTGCTCATTTTTCTCAATAATTTCTTTTGTCATATTCAACTCTCTACTAACTTCATGGTATTGTTGCGTACATACGCACGTATATACGAACAATACCAGCGTATATACGCATAGTCTAGGAAAAAATAGGTAGATGGTGAGATAAATGACAAAAAAGACAGAAGACAAACACCGCAACAAAGTGCCAGGTAAAACTTCAAAGCTAATAAGGTGGGATGATGCTCTACTTGCTGAGACCCAAAAAAAGGCCGAAGAAATGGGGATTCCCTGGAGCACTTTTGTACAGAACGCTGCAAAAGAAGCATTAAATAAACAAGACCAGTAATACACTGAAGAAAAAGAATGGCTTAGCAGGATGGGGGGAACACCAATCTCAAACAAAGGCGCACACTAACCGCGCCCCATAAATTCAGCATTCCAAATCAGCATTGTGCGGGGCTTGGTGCCTCGCTTGCACTTCGTGCTTTGCTTATCCCTGCGGGGCTAGTCCATCAAGCCCACAACCTCATGAAGGTGCGCCACTGGGCGCAAACAACCCCTTTCAAACCGTACAAATTAGAGTTTGTTCGTGTTGATAAACAATATCAACACGAAAGAATTTAACTTTCTTCGTGTATAGAATCATTCTCAACAAGAGCAAATAAGCATTTGTTGTCGTTAGGAATCATTCCCAATGACAGCAAATTACGAGTTTCTACCGTTGATAGAAATTCTCAACTAGCGAAAAGACGTATTTAGCACAGTTGGAGACTACCGTTCGGGATCAATAGTCATTTTGGTAGCACAATGCGGACAATGTGCAGACAGGCCAGAAAAACTAAACGTCTCGCCACACCCACACGTCACGTGATGAAAACCAAACTCAGAGCGTTGCATTCTGGAATTGAAATACCGCAAATATTCTTCCATCGTCATATCCGACCCAGCTAGCGGATAAAGGAGACGAGCAAGTGCATCTCTACCACCATTTTCGATCAAAGCCAACGCAGTAGAACGTAGTTCCTTTCTACTCAATGCAGACATTTCGTTTTTATCAAGTAAAGCCATTACATTCGATTCTTCGTTCATTTCCAAAACTAACTCTTCGTCAGTTTTTTCCTTGCCCATATCGAATTCATCCCTCAGACCTCGAGACCAAACCAACTGACGACGCCCTTTGAAAGCTACAGCGTACTCTTCGAACCTAGCTCTATAGAATTTTTTCTGACTATCCGAAGTATTACTATCGTCAATCAACCTAAGCATATCGAAAGGTGTAATATTTCCTTGTCTACCTTTCTTCGATTGGCTTTTTGTCATTTCATCTGCAGAGTCCCAAGTGACAACATCACCACTACCAGTCTTAACCGGCAGCTTACTATCATCCGCAAATTTACAAACGTACTCACCTGCTGCTTCCCCGTTCCTAACATCAAAACCATTTTCTAATGTAGGCTTAGGTAACCCTGCAGAAACGCAAGATTTTTGCCACTCGAGTGATAAGTTTCTCTTTACTGCTTTTGGAATTTTCTTCTCAGAAAACACAAGAATATGTACGTGGGGATGCCACCCCGAAGAACCGTAAGTAACCTCTAGAGAACGAACACGACCAACAAGGCCAAAGCTGTCAAAAGTATCCTTTACTTTTCTTCGCCCCCAAAATGATGTTTGTGACTTGGCCAGCTTAGGCATTAAATCAGAAATATGATCACCGATACCATGACGAACTGTCGCAGTAAGAAGCGCAACGTGAAGACCACGTTTTTTTGCTTCCCCCATAGCCGTTCTTAATTCATCAGCTCTACGCTCGGCAATTTTTGCACCGCATACTGGACACGTCCAAACAGACCCACACTGAACCAAACCACCAAAAAAAGCACCGCCTTTATCGCCTTTAAGGATTCCAGCGTAACCACGAGGTATTTTTTTTCCACCATCTAGATCCAGGTGAATCATACATCGATTGCACTTTGAAACCCTCCATTCTCGCCCCAAAACAGAACGGCTTGTCGATTGAAGCCGGTATCTTTCATCTCTCGATTCTAGCCCAGTTTTTTTAGTGCTTTTCTTACCCTTGTTTTTAACTCTAAGTGTTTGAATTTCACCGCTTTCAGTATCTAAAATCTCGACCTCAGCGGCCTGTGATTTCGTGTCATATACCAAGTTCGTTTTTTCCGACCATTCCGACCACTCAGAGATCAACGAATCCTGCCCATCAGGAGCATGATTCTTAGCACGAAACAGATACGAGGAAATACCCTTATGAGGGCTAGAGGCTTGAAGCGGAAGATCCGAGGTTATATACTCACACATAGAGCACCTGCTTCCTGATTTGATTTATCATTTTTTT
>NZ_JAKGTN010000006.1:0-268272 GCF_021568915.1 Vibrio sp. McD22-P3 | reverse complement strand
TGTCAATGATGCCGCTGTGATTTACGATCAGAGCTTTAGCATGGATGAAGATGGCACCTTAACCTTTACGGACGCTGAACTGCTGCAGGGTGCGAGTGATATTGAAGGTGATGATTTAACGGTTACCGGCGTCCACTATGAAGGTACCGACGGTGTACTTACGTCACTAGGTAACGGTACTCACACATTCACTCCAAACGAAAATTATAATGGTGCGTTGAATCTTAGCTTTGATGTGTCTGATGGTACTGATACCTCTAGTGCCTCAATCGCTATAGCGGTAGTTGCCATTAATGATGCTCCCGATACGACACAAGTGGATCTCAACGTTGATGAAGACAATACGATTACGATTACACGAGAACAACTTCTTGAAAGTGTAACAGATATCGATAGCACTGAACTGCATATTACCGATGTAAGTTACTCTGGAAATGATGGTGTATTAGTTGAGAATAGTGATGGTAGCTTTAGCTTTACACCATCTAATGATTTCAACGGCGAGGTTCCTCTAACATATACAGCATCGGACGGTGAATTAACCGCAACAGAAACGATCTCATTAACTGTCAACGCCGTCGCCGACGACCCTCAGTTGAATGTAACCGATGAACTGGGTGCTGAAATTGGCGTAGATGGGCTCAAAGTTGACCCTGATAATATTGTTGAATTAAATGTTTCAGCTCAAGTGACTGATTTGGATGGGTCTGAATCAGTTACCGTTCAAGCAAGTGGTATTCCTGAAGGCTCAGTGCTCCGCTATGATAGTCAAACCGTTCTCGATGACCAAGATAATGGACTCACAAGTTATGTTGATAGTGAAATTACCGTTACTTTCGAAGGTGAGGGGGCTGGATACTATAATGCAGTCGGATACTATAAGGTTGACCAAAACGGACAGATTAACGACGTTGAAATCGTCTACGAAAATGCGTCTCAGGTAGGAGGAGGAGGAGATTTAGTACCCGGACAGTCCGCATTTAGTTTTGATCTAGAAGAAGGTGAGAGCTTTAATCTATTTGTCGTGCCAAATGGTTTTAATCATAACAACTTCTCTTCGTTCAGCGATGGCCATTACGAGTTTCAAGACGTCAATGGTGGGCTAGCTACTACTGATTCTATTGACCCGCAACTGGTATTTGTTAACAGCAATGGAGGAGAGACTGTAATCCGAAGTCAGAATGGTGATGCTATCTTCCATGGGGGAACAAGCCCCAATCTAAATCAAGATAACATTAATCATACTCGTACCTATTTCAACAACGAAAATGAGCTAGTCTACGGTATTGAAGACATGTACAACGGAGGGGATCGCGACTTTGACGATTTCCTATTTACCATTGATTTAGGTGAGGTAAATACCAGCATCTATCAAGGTGAGGTAAATATTGACTCTTCCGAACCTATCACACTTCCAACAGTAGCACTACTGGAACCAATTTCGATAGAGTTGCCCGTTGATTACAGTGGTGAGTTTGACCTCAACATTGAAGCGACATCAACAGAACAATCCAATGGAGATACATCGACCACTTCACAAACCATCCATATTGATGCAAGAGAGCATGCACCTGAATCAACCCCAGTCTCTGCGACGATGCAAGAAGATGGAAGCTTATTGGTTTCCCAGGAAATGCTGTTAGCTAATGCTGTCGATTTAAACAACGATGCGTTGACGGCGTTCGAGCTAGCCACCAACGATGAAAATGCCATTATTGCAGACAATAATGACGGTACATTCACTATTACACTGAACGAAGACTTTAATGGTGATCTCGAACTCAGCTATAAGATTACAGACGGAGAGTTCGTTACTCCTAACACTCTGAATCTATCCGTTGAAGCTGTGAATGATGCACCGATCTCCGAAAATGTTGAACTTTCTGGTGTTGAAGACGAGAGTATCGTTATCTCTCAAGAAGATTTACTGGCTTATGCCAGTGATGTTGACGGTGACACGTTGACGGCGAAGGACCTTCAGATAGACGCTTCATTTGGGTCGCTTGTCGATAATCTGGATGGAACATGGACATTCTCTCCGGTGGAGAACTTCAATGGTGATGTTCCATTCACTTTTAAAGTAGACGACGGACAGCTTGATACCGAAGCAAGCGGTCATCTCAATCTCTTAGAGGTCAATGATGCGCCTGATGCACCTGCAATTTCACTATCCACAGATGAAGACCAGATCTTAGTCATCGATCCAGCGTATATTCTTGCGCAAGCGTCAGATGTAGATGGAGATACGCTAACTCTCGATCAATTAAGCGTAAGAGCACCGGAAAATGCAACATTGCAAGTCCAGCCAGACGGTATGTACCACCTCATAACCAGTCAAGATTTTAATGGATTGATTGAGCTTGACTATGCTGTTTCAGACGATGCTTTAGAGGCTCAAGGTACTGTTAGTATCGACGTAATCCCCGTTAATGATGAACCATTTGCTGTCGGCAACGCATCTTTGACCACCAATGAGGATGGTGCCTTTACATTTGATGCATCAGATCTCGTGGATCTCTTTGATGACATAGATACCGATGAGCTGGTCGTTTCACGGGTCATCGTACCTGATTCCGAAGATGGTGGTGAAATTGCCCAAAATGAAGACGGCACTTGGACATTTAGCCCAACCGCTGATTTTGCAGGTATCTCCGAACTGCAAATTATTGTCTCTGACGGAGAATTTGAAACATCACTAGATGTGCCCGTATACATTCGTCCCGTAGCTGACGGCGCTGTTATCACAACCGCACATGATGGGCCATTAGTGTTCTCAGAAGATACGACCGGCTACTTAAACCTAGATGTATCGTTAGTTGATAGCTCTGAGTTACTAAGTCAACTCGTGATGACAGGTTATCCCGTAGGATTCCAAATCACCGACGGAACTCATACCGTAGTAATTGAGGAAGCAGGTCAGCAGATCGTCATTACCGATTGGGATATCAATAATCTGCAAATGACGCCACCGCAAGATTTTCACGGCAACTTCTTTGTGACCGTTTCGGCGACAACAGTCGACTATGGTGATGAAACTACAAGTCAGGATGATAGTGTCTTTGCTGGTGATGTTAACGTTATCTCAGGTAATGAGCTCATTATTAGTACTGACGAGCTCATTAACCTAGCTCAAAATGTGGAGGCAGAGCAGGGTGATGCAGTAAGACTCGTTCATTTAGTTGATAATACTCAGGGAGATTTAGTCACCAACTCAGATGGAACTTGGACTTTTATACCAGCACCTGACTTTTATGGGAATGTAGACCTAGCATACATAATTGAAAAAGATGGGATTATCCATGATGAGCAGTTGAGCATCGGCGTTTATGAATCAGGAAGTTCATTACCTAATACTTTAGAAATTGATGGTATTGGCCAGGCAGACGTTAACCCAAGTGAAACGCTCTATTTTTCAGATAGTGATATGTTAGCAACGATCAGCTCTGATGATCATCAAGATCTTAGTATCGAATCAGTTTCTTTACTTGGTGGTGAAGGTATTATTGAATCAGACGGGCAGGGTGGCTATCAATTCACTCCGGCTGAAGGTTATAGTGGCCCCGCTCAGATTGGTTTCGTCGCTAGTGATGGTGACAATAGCGTGCAAAGCCACTTCAATGTAGGTGTAGAAGAAAGCTCGGCTGATAGCGGCCTACTAGTTCAATCCGCTGATTCTTCTATCGAAATCTCAGAGTCACACTTACTTCAAAATCTAGGTTTGACTGACGAATCCGACGTTACCGCTTTAGCCTATACGGGTGATAGCGGCGCGTTGATTTCAACTGGTGAAAATAGTTGGACGTTTTGGCCAGATGATACGTTCGATGGTGATATCAGTCTAGCAACTACAATCACTACTAACGGAGATGAACAAAACATACCTTTGAATCTGAGCGTTGAAGCAATGGAAGCCTCAGAGCAGCAAACAACAGTTTTAGAGACCGTTGTGCCAGATAATACTGAAACAGATGACAGCTTTGATGTGACCGTCGCACCAGGTGATGTTATCAATCTGGAAACACCAGAAGCGGCGTCTTCATCTAATGAAGTTGACCACATTGTGGTTACTGGACTTCCAAATGATGCTGAAGTAACAGGAGGCCTAGACAATGGTGATGGCAGTTACACAATATCAGGAGATCTCACACAGCCATTAACCGTTTCGTTCAGTGATGCATTTGAAGGACAAGTAGATGTCAATTATCAAGGTGTAGATGAACTTGATGCACCGATTGAAGTAGCAAGTGAGACATTACAGATCGATGTCAGTGAACAATACGCACTGCAATCAACACAAAGCGGGCAGACAGTTTCTACCGAACAACAACAAGGAACAGACTGGACGCAAAGTGACAACACCCAGGTTAATGTTGACTTCACAGACGACTCGGGCAGCTTTGACACTGATGACAATACAGGTGGCGGAGCTCAACAAGACCTTGATGACAATTTAGTGTAGTGAAACAAACATGAGCAACTACAACTTGAGAACGAGTCTATAAGCGTAATTATCGTAATAAACACATAATCGTAATCGTCAGATTAAGTTTATGTGTTTATTAGGTATTTTATGGTAAATATCGATTATGGTTAAATCTGGGCTAAAACAAGGATAGTAGAGCGGTTCAAGGTAAGGATTTTAAGCTCATGCGCATCCTATTTAACATAATATACATAATGCGCACTAAGGTATAGGAATTAGGTAGGAATATGCTGAGACTTCTTCCCGTGGGAAACTTATGTATCTTGGCACTCACATCCTTTTGATTTATGGTTAGTTAACCCTTATACCGAAAATTAATTTAACTCGTCTAAATGTCTTGGCAGTTTCTATGTTGTGAGATGCCTGCTTCCACATCCATACGCATTATGCAGCGTTCAGCAAATGACGGTTCTTATAGCCGTAAATCTTGTAGAAAGTTTGGATGCTGTATGACTGCGCCACCTTGAATACCAAAAACGTTTAAATAGTAAAAAGCCCGTTATTTCTTTGTTTAAGCTGCTAGATCGCAATATCTATCTCACGAGAACCATTAAGTCGAGTTTCATTGTTAGTGCTCCTAGCCATTCGTGCCCCCTGATATAGGCGTTAATTAAACAACGTGCGTAGTTATCTGAGTCATTTTCGTTCTTTGGTGCAAAACACTAAATCATTTCATGAACGGCGTTGAGTTTTACATAAGTACTTTGATAGCTTCGAAGCATCTTAGCGCCTATTGGAAAGCCTTATTTATTAAGCGAAAAGGTTTCGACGCGAGATAAACACCGCACCTTGCCGGTTGTTTCCCACACGAATGTTCAAGGGATTGTTATTGCGTGTTCTGCATACTAATCATTGTGGTATCAAAGGTTCGTGTTAGTATCAACCACAGAAAAATCATTACGCCAATACTGAGAAAATCGGTAATCTATTGATATGGAATTGGGAAAAGATAGAACCCAAACTAAAGTTTATCTTGTACTTACCAAGGAGGTATATATGAACTGGCTAGAACTGCTTATAGCATTCGTCTATCTACTAACAGCGATCGTTAACGCCATTTTTAACTAACTGAATACGGTCTCCTAGCGACTGCAACACAAAGAGGATCGAATCAAGTACAATATTTATACATTAATAGTCAATAGGTGCTTTACATTTAATTTAAATCATTAGTACTAGATATATACGATGCCATTATTAATCTAGTTTATATTCACACCACGAAAATTGATAGAAATTAGTAATAGTAAAGGAAGATTGTAAATACACATTTATACTTCACACCACTTCCAGTTAACTGCTGCCCACAGGTTTACAAACAAAGGAAAGAACAAGTTATTGACTGTATCAATCTTGATATTAATAGCAATAATAAAAAACGAAAAAATAATATATAACACTACCATTATAAATAGAATATGATTATGAATTTAGATATTTATAAACTTTTATTGTGTTTTTCTAAGATATTCTCTTTACAAAATGAGTTAGATGTTTAATTCTAATTTCACCAACGAGAACAACAAGAATTATTAGAAAAGGAATATTCTATGTCTTTACCTATTGAGTGGTTTACAACTAGCTATACGCGAATTCAAAAATGGGATATCGAAGGGTTGTCATTATTGGAGGCAGAAGCAGCTTTAGAAACCTATTTAACAGATAACAACCCTATCTCACTAGAGATGGCTGATTACATTGCCGAGAACTGGACTTGTCGCCGGATACAAATGCTGGATTCTGAATCAAGGCGTACCCTAATGAAAATCTGGGATGAACGAGAAATAGCGGCGCACGGATAGTTGTTTATCTTATCGAGTCAATTAATTTAGTTATAGTGCATTAGGTATATTAAAAAAGGCGCTTCTTACAGCGCCTACACTTCTAAACTAATTGGAACTCATCGAGATTTCTTTTTGCCTTTTGACTTGAATCCTTGATGTGGGAATACATTTCGAATACGTTGTTGGCATGCTTTCGCTACTGAGTTGCTAAATTTTAGCTTCATACCGGTACGGGTTTGGTAAACTTTTAAAACACCTGTCGCTTTATCACGCTCAACAATATCTTTAAGATTATGTCGAAAAGATGGAGGAATATGACCTTTAACGTTACCTAGTTCACCGTTATCAAATTTTACAGTTAAAACTGGACGGTCAACGGCAACAAGCCAAAAAACAACAAGTGCACCTATCAGAACAACGTATAACATCGCAACTACTCCCTATTCCCTGGCTAATCAGACAGTAACTTACTTAAGTCCTCTTTTAGGCTGCTCACTGTCTTGGTCGCTTTCTCACTGCGCGACGCTTCACTTAACAAGTATTCGATCGCTTCGGATAATGTACATCCGAGTTCGTTTGCTCGGTAAGACAGCTTTTCCCAAACTCGGTAGTCAAGATCGATAGACTTTTTCTTTGTATGAACTTGTTCTGCATTATAGTGACGCTTGCGCTTGGCACGAATTGCCTGCTTGAGTTTATTATCAAGCTCTGCAGACATATGCTCATCAATCCAATCAAGAACCAGAGTAGGCTCGTGTTCTAATGATTTAAAAGTCGCAACGGCCTGCTCGATTTCACTGGTATCAATATAGCGAGTGATATTCTCACCCTCGCGCCACTTTTTAGATAAATACTGCCACTTCCAACCACATTCTAGGTTTTCAAGCTGTTGGTATTTCATTGGTTTGCGTCCCTACTCTATTTACAGTGACAGCGTAACCCAAGTCACGTAACAACTCAATAAAAGAACACAAAATCTGAGAATCTGCTCCCGATTAAACGTGCTCTATTACTAACGTTACTTCTGGTTTCGTTGTATACTCCATCCAAATTTTAAATAAGTAGCACCTTAATGAATCTAGTCCCTTGGCAAGACGTTTGTCCGCAGTACAACAACTATCAAACCACTATTGAACAAGCACCGAATATTGCACCAGCATCGCTGCTTGATTTGCAACCTCGTTTACAAGCCGCTCTTAAGTTTTTCACATCAAAAGCTTGTAAATCTAAAGTGTTAGTTGTTAAAGATGGTGACAACCTAAAGTACCGTGAACTAATAGCTGATTCACTCAAAGCATTAGGAAAACATGTTGTCGTGACAAAGGATACAAGCTCAGCGCTACTGTTTGATCATTACGCTAAGGTTGATAACCAACTTGAAGTTTCCGCTGGATTAATTTCACAAGCTAATAACGGATTTCTTGTGGCTTCAACTCAAGCGGCATTAAGTACGTTAAGCGCTTGGGGAAATATTAAGGCTTTGCTTTCAGGAGCGTCACTAAATAGTGTGGCCATTGATAAGCAGTCCACTGTTTTATCTCCGCCACAATTCCAATCAGATTTTAAATTGATAATTCTTGGTGACCGAGACCAACTCGCTGAATTTGATTATGCTGATAATGATTTCCGTTCTGGCTTTATGCAGTATACAGAACTCGAAAGTGACCTAAAGGTCTCCGAAAAAACTATCTCGACTTACTTCGGCTTTGTAAATGGTCTACTAGAGAAGCAGCTTCCCGAATATAATCTAGATAGTTCAGCCTACCTGCGCCTTCTCCAAGCCGGAGCTCGTGAAACAGAAGATAAGCAGTATCTTCCTTTGTCCATCGATTGGCATTCGGCACTACTTGGTGAAGCGTCATCTTTTAGTCATGACAAAGTAATAACATCCGCTCATATTGAGGAAGCAATTTGTGCGAAACGAAGCAGAGAAGCGTATCTTCCTGAACGCGCAATTGACGATATTCTCGAGGGGCAAGTTGTTATTGAAACTCAGGGACAACAGGTTGGCCAGGTCAACGGATTAACTGTTATAGATATTCCCGGGCACCCAGTTTCCTACGGAGAACCCGCTCGAATTTCCTGCGTAGTGCACTTTGGTGATGGTGATGTCTCTGATGTCGAGCGAAAAGTTGATCTTGGCGGTAACATCCATGCGAAAGGCATGATGATTATGCAGGCGTTCGTTTCTTCCGAGTTGGACCTTGATGCCCCGCTCCCTTATTCTGCCTCTATTGTGTTTGAGCAATCTTATTGCGAGGTTGATGGTGACAGTGCGTCGCTAGCTGAGTTGTGTTCTCTCGTAAGTGCATTATCTGGCTATCCTATCGACCAACAAATTGCGGTCACAGGTGCTGTCGACCAATTTGGCCGCGTTCAAGCCGTCGGTGGCCTCAATGAGAAAGTCGAAGGTTTCTACAGCGTATGCAAACACCAAGGTTTTACTGGTAAACAAGGTGTTGTACTCCCAAAAACTAATCTTCAACACCTAGCACTCAGTACTGAGGTGGTAGAAAGTATTAAGCAAGGTGAGTTCCATATTTGGTCAGCTACACACGTTGACGAAGTGGTTCCTCTCCTTCTTAATAAGCCTTTCAAGAGTGAAGACGAAGATAGCGTTATTGGAAAGATAGCCGAACGTATTGAAAATTTTGAAAAACTTGAACTGCCAGAAACTTTGTTAGAAAGGGTTAAAAACTGGTTTGTCTAGTCGTGGTCGGACTTGTCTAGCGTACACCTGTTCACTAAGATGCTCATACCAAAATTTGGAGTAATTTAATAATGCAAAACAGACGTGAATCTTATAGCCGTGAAGATCTTCTAGCCTCTAGCCGTGGTGAATTATTTGGCGAAGGCTACCCTCAGTTACCAGCACCAAACATGCTGATGATGGATCGTGTAACTAAAATGTCAGAAACCGAGGGTGACTTTGGTAAAGGTTTAATTGTTGCAGAATTAGATATCACCCCTGACCTATGGTTCTTTGATTGTCACTTTATTGGTGACCCAGTGATGCCAGGTTGTCTTGGTCTAGATGCAATGTGGCAGCTAGTTGGCTTCTACCTTGGTTGGATTGGTGGTGAAGGCAAAGGTCGTGCTCTTGGTGTGGGTGAACTAAAATTCACTGGTCAAATCCTTCCTACTGCGAAAAAAGTAACGTATGAACTACATATGAAGCGCGTAGTAAATCGCAAGCTTGTTATGGGTATCGCTGACGGACGTGTTCTAGTAGATGGTAAAGAAATCTATGTTGCTAAAGACCTAAAAGTCGGCCTCTTTAAAGACACATCAACTTTCTAAATCGAAGCTTTCAATAAACGACTCTCCGGAGTCGTTTATTTTACTCACACATATTTAGTTATAGTGCATTAGAAGTAACAACCACAAAAAAGACCTCAAGATGAGGCCTTAAAATACTTCAATTTTGCTCCCGACTTACTTGAAGAGTCCTGAATGTTTGTCATCTCGGGCATCACGCCAACCGCCTAGCCAATAAGACTTAGCATCCATTTGTTGATAGGGACAGGTTTCCATCGATCGACCATTCAATCCAGCTTTATAACCCTGTGATTGAGCTCGCTCTAGACGATCACGTTTTTGTCTCTTCATAGTACGGTCCTCATTATACAAAGCCAGTCTCCCAGCTTTCTACCATTAAAGATTTGTGGAGCTTTTGTTACTCCTCTTTAATAATTGCGCATTATTCCGCTGATCACAAGGCACAAAAAATCCCAGATTCAGAAGTGTGAACCTGGGATTTTTGTCACTTGTGACTATTTGTTACGGCGTAACCCTAAGAACCCTAGGAAAATCATTGCCATCCAACCGAGACTACCACCCTTACGCTCTACGGGTGCAGCTTCTAATGCGCGAGCTTCAATGGTGCGATCTGCAGCATTTGGGATCGGGATCAACTTAACAGCGACAATTTTTTCAGGTTTTTGTCCATTACCACAATACGAGTTGTGACCAGTTGTATCATAACCACCTGCGCATTTAAGTGCAGTTGCAGCTATAACACCGTCATCATTAATATCTGAAGCATCAACAATGCGATATTGGTTGTTACTAACGCTAAATTGTCCACCATTAGTCAAATCATCTAACAACCACGGTCTACCCTCGAAGATAGCAAGTCTTTCAGCAACAGTACCAGTGGTATTATAAGGGTAAATGAAACCACGTTGGCGACGCTTCTTACCAAAATACTCGGTAGATTGTTCTGCATCTACTGCACCAACAATTTCATTGAAATTATTGATCGCACCAGTTTCACCCCCAACACCGCGGAAGAAGATACCACTGTTGCCAGTTAGTTCATCAAAATAGCGAGCCTCGGCAGCGCCTGAAGATGAATCAACAGAGGCAAGGAACATACGATTTGGTGCTGCACCATTCTCTCTCTTATCTCCACGACGTTTTGCTTCACCAATTAAAACAAAGTTCTCATTAATGTCTGTCGCTTGAGAGTTACTATAAACGAAATCATCGCCATCTTTTACCGTCGAGCGCGTAACCCGTACTGGTGACCAATAATTACCAGACTCAATTTTTGCATTAGGATCTGTCGATGGCTTAAAGACTGTTGCTTCCATAAACAGGTTACTACCATCTTGGAAACTATTTAATCCTACCAATACCGGCTTATCCTTAAGGTCTCCTACCACTTTACTACTAACAACAGCAGCTCTTGCGCTACCTTGCATAGCCTTTTTATCTACATTTCGTGAAGTACCAGTTGTCCAATTGGATGCTTGAAATACGTCTCCATTTACATTCCAAACAGCAGCTTTAGTTGCAAAAGCAAAGTTCTGACATTCACGCAATGCAGCTGGGTCACTCTTACCAACACAATTATTTAAATCACCTCCCCAATCTTTGTTACTGTCGCCGTAATCAAACGGCCCTACGGATGCACTACCAACAAAGTAAGTATTCGTGCCATCACTAAAGGAATCCCAAGCCATTGTACGTCCCATTTGAGCGGTAATAGCTTTCTCATCATCAGTACCATCGTTAGCTAATGGGGGTAGCATCGTTGTTGAACTGCCACTAAACACGTAGCCGCGGTTTCTATAAGCTGTAGCTAAATTGCCTGCAGAAGTTCGGTAATAGCCTGAACTAGTATTTCCTATGACTGTACCATTATCCAACAGGTTATTAACTACAACATTTTCGGAATTTTGGTCCGCTGTTGACACGCCAGCAGGCTTGTAAACAGAAGATGGTGTGATTGATAGTCGACTAGCTGCTGATGGAGAATCTGGGTTAGACGAAGCAGTATTTTCTTCAAATGCTAAAGCGTTTGAATAGTAATTATCCTCACCATAACAGTTATTCCACCCTGTTTGTTGTGAGTTAAGGAATGCATCTCTTTCACGTAAAAGACCGCCAAACTTGCCACGTTTGCTTGCGCAGCTATCGTTAGCACCATTATTACCTGAACCAAAGCTATACCACAGTTTGTCAGTCCAAGCAGGGTCACAAGTTTGATAACCTAGCTCGTTTCGGCAATAGTCCCTATTCCGCCCCCAATCTGTGTAATAGAAACTAGAGTCATAGTTGAAGGGTACTTCTTGTCGATAAGAATGCCCTTCTGACCCATTCCTAGAATCTCCAGCTAATGAATATTCTGGACAGGTTGTTCCATCTTGAAAACAACCTAATGGGAGAGCACTTAGATCTCGAGTAGTTTTTTGTATAGCAGATCCATAAAACTCTGTAACCTCTGCATCATAGATACCGGTCGAACTCATGCTCGCTGTTGGGTCGACTTCCACAACCTTATACAACGCTGCCTGACTTGAAGTTGCAGCCATAACACCGGCTGCAATTAATGAAATTTTGAAATTAATACGACTCATGAAGACTAACTTTCCTGTTGCATTGCTTCGAGCTCTTCCCATCGCTCAAAGGCAATTTCCAGTTCCTGCTCTTTGGCAGACAAACTATCTAAAATTGGTTGTGTCTCAGTGACAGGTTTAGTGAAAAAAACAGGGTTATTCACGGTTTCCTGCAACTGTTCTAATTCTTGCTCTAGCTGCTCAAGTAACGCAGGTAGTGCCTCTAATTCCCTTTGCAGCTTATACGACAGCTTTTTAGGTTTAGAGTTCACAGCAGTTGCTTTCTTTTCTGGTTCAACTGCTTGCTTTTTAGTCTCTTTCACAGGTTCGTAAGCTTTTCTTGCTTCGATGACCTGCATTCGTTGTTGTTGGGCATCATGATAACCACCAACAAACTCTTCTATAACCCCTTCACCTTCAAAAATCCAGCTCGTAGTCACAGTATTATCAACAAATTGACGATCGTGACTCACTAAGAGCAGCGTGCCCTGATAGTTAGCAAGTAATTCCTCGAGTAACTCTAACGTTTCGATATCTAGATCGTTGGTTGGTTCGTCAAGCACCAATAAGTTGTTCGACTTAAGGAAGATACGCGCCAATAATAAGCGGTTTTTCTCGCCGCCAGATAATGCCTTAACCGGAGTTCTGGCACGTTTTGGGGCGAATAAAAAGTCTTGAAGATAGCTCAACGCGTGTCGTTCTCGACCGCCTACCATGACTTCTTGCTTACCGTCAGCAAGGTTATCAATCACCGTCTTTTCTGGGTCAAGAGCTTCACGATATTGATCGAAATAAGCCACTTCTAGCTTAGTACCACATTTCAACTTTCCAGATGTCGGCTGTAATTCGTCGAGGAGAAGCTTGATTAGAGTACTCTTGCCGCAACCATTAGGACCAATAAGCGCAATTCTGTCGCCACGCTGGATGTTAAAGGAAAAGTTCTTAACTATGGTTTTGCCTTCAATCTGATAATTGAGGTCATTAGCTTCGAAAACGATTTTTCCGCTACGAGCGCTATCATCCAGTTTAAGATTCACTTTACCCTGAACTTCGCGACGACCTTGGCGTTCCTCACGCAGCTTTTTGAGCGCTCTTACTCGTCCTTCATTACGCGTTCTACGTGCTTTAATTCCTTGACGAATCCATACTTCTTCTTGCGCAAGCTTTTTATCAAATTCAGCATTTTGCATTTCTTCAACACGTAATGCTTCCTCTTTCTCAACCAAATAGGTTTCATAACTACCTGGATAAGAAACTAATTGACCACGGTCAAGGTCGACAATGCGAGTTGCCATCGAGCGAATAAAGGCGCGGTCGTGCGAGATAAAGATAATTGAGCCACGAAAATCTTTTAGGAAAGTTTCCAGCCACTCGATTGTGGTTACATCTAGATGGTTGGTAGGCTCATCGAGTAGTAAAACATCAGGCTCACAAACAAGAGCACGAGCTAACGCAGCTTTACGCTGCCATCCACCAGATAAGTCAGTTAACAGTGTGTTGCCATCTAACTTCAAAGCCCCAAGAATATTCTTAATACGGTCTTCAAAGCGCCATGCTCCGGCAACTTCTAAGCTCTCTTGAGTTTTCGCCAATCGATTTATGTTTCGCTCAGACGGGTCTTGTGCAACCAAATCCAGTTGAGCATGATAAGTTTTTAATAACTCACCGACTTCTGCCAGTCCTTCGGCGACGTAATCAGCTACCGTACCGGCCTGATCACGCGGAGGATCCTGTTCAAGCCGTGATACCACGACATCTTGAGTGATCTGCAGTTTGCCATCGTCCATGACGATTTCTCCCGCAAGCACTTTCATTAATGTTGATTTGCCCGCACCATTGCGGCCAACCAAACACACACGTTCGTTTTCTTGAAGTGCGAAATCAGATTTGTCTAGCAGTGGATGATCACCAAATGCTAGTTGCCCATTATGAATGGTAAGTAATGCCATTAGCTGTTAACCATTGTTTCAGTTGAGAAAGGTCAAAAGGCCAGTTAATTTCAGATTGTTCGCTTTTTACAACTGGTATAGTGACGCCGTAACGAGAAAATAGCTCATCATCAAAAGCAATATCGATCACTTGTAACTGCTCAGTTAATCCAACCTGAGATATGAGCTCAAATGCCATCTCACAGAGATGGCATCCTTCAGTACTGTATAGAATAAGTTCCTTTTCCATAATCCTTTACTTTTGGTGAGTAATAACCCAACAGTTATGAATATGTTTGTTACGAGCAAAATCAAGTGGCAGAGTTTTATCTGAAATGTTCTCGGCTTTAAGGCCAAGTTCTTCCAGGGCTTTCAAGTCCATCTTGAAGTGTCGTTTGTTGTTCGAAAATACTATCGTACCTTCTTCGCGCAGTAGTCGTTTCAAATTCGTCATTAGCGTTACGTGGTCACGCTGAACATCAAATGATTGTTCCATTCGCTTAGAATTCGAGAAAGTCGGTGGATCAATAAAGATAAGGTCGTAACTACCGTTGGCTTTTTCTAACCATTGTAAGCAGTCTGCTTGAATATATTGATGCTGACGGCCAACTTGGCCATTGAGTTTCATGTTCTCTTTCGCCCACTCTAAGTAGGTATTTGACATATCAACTGTTGTCGTTGATTTAGCGCTACCCAATGCTGCGTGGACAGTTGCAGATCCTGTATAAGCAAATAGGTTTAAAAAATCTTTGTTGCTCGCCATTTCACCAAGCTTACGGCGAGTAATTTTATGGTCAAGGAACAGGCCAGTGTCTAAGTAGTCGTAAAGATTGACGATTAGCTGAGCCCCGTATTCATTTACGTGAAGCTTTGATGACTTAGCCGCCAGTTTGTTGTACTGCGATGAACCTTTTTTCTTTTCACGTACTTTAAGAACCACGTTGTTGGTATCAACACCGGTTACCTTGATACTGGCACGAATAACATCCGTTAATCGACGCTTTGCTGTCTCTTCTGGAATGCTTTTGGGAGCTGCGTACTCTTGAATAACCAGATAGTCTTGATAAACGTCAACAGCAACATTGTAGTCAGGTAGATCAGCATCATATATGCGATAGCAATCTAAGCCTTCCTTTTTAGCCCACTTTCCAATCTTTCCAATGTTCTTCTTGAGACGGTTAGAAAAGTCCGGAGCTACAACTTGTGCGTCCTTATTGCCGACTAACTCGTCTTCGGAGCGCTGAGAAATTGAATAGTTTTTTTGGTGACACTGTAACGCACCATTATTCAGTTTAAATTGTTTTTCTGCTCGCATACGTAAGCAACTTAACAAATCGTCTGAACTAGAGAAGATAGAGGCTTGGCAACCGCCAAATTGAGTTTTTAGTTGGTTGCCAAATTCGGTATAAAGTGCGATAAGCCCTGGTTCCGTGCCCAAGCGCTCGCCGTATGGAGGGTTACACACCACAACACCTTCTCCGAACTCGGCAGGTTTAGTCACTTGGCTCGCATCGCCAAGCTCAAAGTTAATCAACTCTTCAACGCCTGCACGTTTGGCATTTTCTTTAGCGGTTCTCAACACTTTAGGGTCGTTATCGAATCCCCAAAATCTGCTGTCAGTCTTTTTGACACCGCGTCGAGCTTGGACATTAGCTTCTGATTTAACCTCTGCCCATATCTCCGGTTCAAAATCTTCAAGTGCTTCAAAACACCATGTTTGACGCTTAACACCAGGAGCCATATTTGCAGCAAGCATGGCCGCTTCTATCAGCAGCGTACCAGAACCGCACATAGGATCGAGCATGTTTTGCCCTTCTTTCCAGCCGCTACGAGCAACAATGGCAGCGGCCAATGTTTCTCTTAAAGGCGCTCGGCCTGCTTCTGTTCTATAGCCACGTTGGTGTAAGCCTGAGCCAACCATATCTAAGCCAATAAGCGCTTTATCTCTATGTAGGCGCACATGAACACGCACATCCGCGCGGTCTTTACTGATATTTGGGCGAGGCAAATTCTTCTTATTGAAGCAATCTACTACGGCGTCTTTGACTTTCATCGCGCCATACTGGCTATTGCGAATCTCACGGTTGGTACCGTTAAAGTCTACGATAAATTTCTTTGAGCTATGGAAGTGATTAATCCAGTTAATGGAAGACGCAGCCAGATATAAGTCCATATCATCTTGGCAAGTAAACTCCGAAAGCACTTTAACAAAGCGAGAAGCATATCTGCTCCATAAACAAGCTCGATAAATCTGCTCATTTGACGCTTTAAACTTCACTCCCGCTTGTACAGGTTTTACTGAAGTTAAACCCAACTGCTCAAGCTCTTGAGCCAGTAGGTTTTCGAGTCCATTAGAAGTAACGGCAAGATATTGGTTCATAGTGTTCATCTGACTGTGAAAAATGGTGTTGATTATACCTGACAAACGGCCTTCTCACTAAACAAACCTACTCTAATCCCTTAGTTATTAGTTTGTTCGAACAAGCTTTAACCGAATGAAACTCATAAACACCGTCACCATCATTATATTAGCCGTTAATGATATACCAGTCGTATTTATTGACCAAGGGACGAAGTGAATACTTATTTACATTAATTTTGGTCTATACCAAAGAGTGTTTTAGTGCGTAATTTTATTACATTTTTAGCTAAAGGAGGAATTTATAGCGGTAAAACACCCTGTTTTAAGCAGAAAAAGAGTCACTATTTAGATAAAAAAATATGCGAAATATCACCAGATAGGATTCAAAGGTATAGGTTTCTTAGAGGCAAGATAGGAAGATGGTGGCAAATACGAGGTGTATCCTCTAGGATTGAGGTAAAAAAAATCGGCCATGAAGGCCGATAAATTTCTACGAGGAACGTTTTTGGAATCGTTGTGTACTACTAAAAGCTGCCACTGCTTTTTCTATTTGGCGCATTTTGCGCTCTAATTACCCTATAAGCTCTTAACCGACAAGAGCAATGGGCTGGTTAATTCTCATAAATTGGTGCGCACAAGCCATTCTGTCATGCATGACTTTAATGCTCTGGCCAAATTGAACACCTTTACTTGGAGTCAAACTAAATGACTCTAAATCTACTAAGGCACATAAGCTAGCGCTCTCACCGACTTCTAGGACAATAAAGAAACCTTCCGAATGTTGATTAACTAATCGGACTAAATCGCCTTCTTGGGGTTGATAGCTGCCATTTTGATGGTCAAAGAACCAACTCTTTGGCTGAACAGGCTTATGGAAGCGCTTGGCTGCAACACAATAGAGTGTGAGTTCAGCCTGTCGAGGCTCAGATAGCCCCAATATGCTTATTTGGTCTTTAAAGGTTTGGAACGCGGATGCGTCATCTACGGTAAAGTTGTTCTGACCCATCGCGCAGTCGACAAGGAGCTTTCGGGAAAGATTGGTTTTAAAAACCATCTCATCTCCCAAATCCAGCATGAGAGAACCTTCGTCCTCATCCATATACCAGATCCATGTATCGCTGGGTTTAAGCATCGTTCCGTCTCTTATATTTAAAGAATAATCAGACTGTTAGGTAAAACGCTTAATTACCTTTTTTGTCAGTTGAATATAATTCTACAAACGATTACGCAAAAAAAAAGGGGAAAACAATTTTCCCCTTCTCTTATATTAGACCCAGTAACTTTTCAGTAATTACAGGTTTTTAACGATGTCTTTAACAAGTTTTGGACCATGGTAAATGAATCCGGAGTAAACTTGGACGAGTGTTGCACCTGCCATCAACTTCTCTTTCGCTGAAACATAGGAATCAATGCCGCCAACACCGATAATTGGCAGCTTACCTTGCAAATTCTCAGCAAGTAGACGCACTACTTCGGTACTACGTGATTGAACTGGACGACCACTTAAGCCACCAGCTTCATTCGCATGCTTCATTCCTTCTACGATAGAACGATCCAACGTAGTATTCGTTGCGATCACGCCATCAATTTTATTTTTGATCAACGATTCACAGATTTGGCCAATCTCGTCGTCACTAAGATCCGGAGCGATCTTCAATGCCAGAGGTACATATTTATTATGTTTTTCAGCAAGTTCCGCTTGTTTCGTTTTCAGTTCTTCTAACAGCTCATCAAGTGCTTCACCATATTGAAGGCTGCGCAGTCCCGGAGTATTTGGAGAGGAAATGTTTACGGCAATATAACCAGCGTGCTCGTATACCTTTTCCATGCAGATAATGTAGTCTTCAGCACCCTTTTCGATCGGAGTGTCTTTGTTCTTGCCGATATTAATACCTAGAATACCGTCAAATTTTGCTTTCTTTACGTTCTCTACAAGGTTATCGACACCTAGGTTATTGAAACCCATTCGATTAATAATCCCTTCAGCTTCAACTAAACGGAAAAGACGAGGTTTGTCGTTACCTGGTTGAGGACGAGGTGTCACAGTCCCTACTTCCACAAAACCAAAGCCCATAGCACCAAACGCTTCGATGCATTCGCCATTCTTATCAAGACCTGCAGCAAGACCTACAGGGTTCTTAAAAGTCAGCCCCATACATTCAACAGGACGATTAGGAAGTTGTTGACGATATGCTAGATCAAGAGGAGTGCCAGTAAAACGTTTGAAGTTCTGAATAGCGAGATCATGAGCCTTTTCGGCATCAAGTTGGAAAAAGCCAGTTCTGGCAAGACGGTAAAGCATTGTGCCTCCGATAGAAAACCCGTGTAAACGGGGTGGTATTATTTACTTATTTGTTTGAACATGCAATGAAGTTTTTAGTTTTCTCGCGAAAACGCAAACGATTAGGCGAATAAAAACACAAATTATGTGACATTGTCACTCATTATTCTCTCGACAATAAAAAAGCGCCTATAAAAGGCGCTTATCACTTAATAAAACCAGTTAGCAGTATCTATTTATTGTGTGTTTGCACAATTTAAATTTAACAAGCTCAATTCTCGGAGTGCTACAGAGAACTTAGCAAACTCATGAACATTACCTACTTTGAACTCGTTGAGTATATTTTCCCAACGAAGCAAACTACTCGCATTAGTTTCCATCCAATTATTAAGTGACAGGATAACGTCTTCGTTATCGCCACCACAGCCACATTTAAGGACTTGCGCTGTCAACAAACGTTGCTGCCAGTCTAGATCTTCGCGGAATGCTGCCCTAGCAAGAGCTTGCCAATTATTGTCAACGCCTTGACTGTTTATTTGGTTTAAGAACCAATGCAATGATAGACGATCACCGAGATGGAAATAGAGTTTAGAGGCTTGCTCAACACTAAAGTTAGCTTCTGCAGCGATTTCCGAAATATCAACAGCGGATAGTAAGCTAGATAAACGAGCTACATAATTGGCCAGTTCTTTTCCTACTCCTTGCTCCACCCAGTTTTCAGCTTGTAGACGATGTTCCGCTACTTCTTCAGCTACAAGGCAAGTTTCAAGTGTTTCCTCTACTTTCATAACATCATCACGATAGCGAGCAACGAGTTGCTCAACCGACTGTTTGCCAGGTCGATTTCTCAAGATCCAACGAGCAAGTCTGCGTAATGTGCGGCGTACAATAAACAGCAGCTCATATTGCGCTTCTGAACTGGCAATATTATCAAGTTTACGTATTTGCTCGAAGGTGTATGCAAAACCATAGATCTCTCTAGATGCTGCGTATGCATTGGCAATATCAACCACTGTGGCACCCGTCTCTTCTTGTAGACGAGTCACGAAATTACATCCCATTTCGTTAACCATCTGATTTGCAAGCATTGTAGAGATGATTTCAGCCTTCAGAGGATGCGTTGACATACTTTCTATGTAGTTACGGCGTAACTCAGATGGGAAGTATTGTGTCAGTTGCTGCTGATGATACGCATCGGTCGCGATCTCATCAGTCACCAGTTCTTCTTTCAATACCATCTTACCGTAAGCCACCAGCACTGAGAGCTCAGGTCTTGTCATTCCAATGCCTTGTTTCTCGCGCTCAATCAGCTCTTCATCAGATGGAATATATTCCAAACCACGATCCAAATGACCTGCTTTTTCTAGCGTATGTATGAAACGAATCTGTTCTTTGACTAACGATACGCCTTGGAATTCTGTTACTGATATAGACTCTGACTGGCAATAAGCATCATCTAGTACAATCTCGCCAACCTCATCTTCCATTGACTCAAGGATTTCATTACGTTGTTTGACCGTCAGATCACCGTTAGACACCAGACCATTCAAGAAGATCTTAATATTAACTTCGTTATCGGAGCAATCTACACCACCTACATTGTCAACAAAGTCAGTATTAACACGACCACCAGTTAAAGCGTACTCAATACGCCCCAGTTGAGTCATACCTAAGTTACCGCCCTCACCAACTACCTTGGCTTTCAATTCGTTGCCGTTGATACGTAGTACGTCATTAGCGCGATCACCTACATCAGTATGCGTTTCAGCGCTAGATTTGACGTAGGTACCGATACCGCCGTTCCAAAGTAAATCGACTTCCATGGAGAGAATCATCTTAATAAGATCATTTGGTGCCATGGATGCTTTCTTGGTCCCAAGCATTTTTTGGATCTCAGGAGTTAACGTGATCGATTTTGCTTTGCGAGCAAAAACACCACCGCCCTTTGAGATCAATTTCGGATCATAGTCTTCCCAACTCGAGCGTGGGAGATCAAATAATCGTTTACGCTCTTCCCAACTTTTCGCTGAAGATTGTGGGTTTGGATCAATGAAGATATGCATGTGGTTAAACGCAGCTTGAAGTTTGATGTGCTTCGATAACAACATACCGTTACCAAATACATCCCCTGCCATGTCACCAACACCAATAGCAGTAAAGTCTTCGTTCTGACAATCAATGCCCATTTCACGGAAGTGACGTTTAACTGACTCCCAGCCACCCTTAGCGGTAATACCCATTGCTTTATGGTCGTATCCGTTGGAACCACCGGAAGCAAACGCATCACCCAACCAGAAGTTATATTCATCTGATACCGAGTTGGCCAAGTCAGAGAACGTCGCAGTCCCCTTATCCGCAGCTACTACTAAATACGGATCGTCTTCATCATGTCGAACAACACTCTTCGGTGGAATAATTTCACCTTCGATAATGTTGTCGGATACATCCAATAACGCTCTGATGAACTGTTTATAACAACGTTGACCTTCAGCAAATATCTCATCACGTGATGATAGTTGTGGTTGGCGTTTACAAACAAAACCACCTTTTGCCCCTACAGGTACGATCACCGTGTTCTTAACTTGCTGCGCTTTCACCAACCCAAGTATTTCAGTACGGAAATCTTCTTGGCGATCCGACCAACGCAAACCACCACGAGCAACTTTACCACCACGTAGGTGTACACCCTCAATGTCCGGCGCATAAACGAAAATTTCAAACGCAGGTACTGGAGCTGGAATTTCTGGAATGTTCTTTGGCTCAAGCTTTAAAGATAACCAAGGCTTGTTAACACCATTGTTATCTTTCTGATAGTAGTTTGTACGCAGCGTAGCCGAAATCATTTCGACATAGCGACGGATAATACGGTCATCATCCAAGCTTTCTACTTTATCTAACTGTTTGTGGATCTTATCAATAACACGTTGTTGCCCTTTCTTGCTTCCTTTTAGAGAAGGCATAAAGCGCTGTGCAAATAACTCAACTAGGTCTTTTGCTAGATCTGGGTAATGATTCAGAGTGTCTTCAATATAGTGCTGGCTGAATGGGAAACCGACTTGACGCATATAACGCGCATACGCCCTTAAGATTGACACTTCACGACCAGTTAAACCGGAACCTAGTACCAGACGGTTGAAACCATCACTTTCCAAACCACCAGACCAAATTGCAGCGAATGCTTGTTGGAATCGATCGCGAGCTTCTCGAAGATCGACAACCGCATCACTCTTATGTAGCATCGCAAAATCTAGGATCCAGTATGTTCCGCCGTCTGACTTAACAATCTCATACGGTGATTCACCGATCACTCGCAGACCAAGATTTTCGAGCATTGGCATTACATCGGATAAGTGTATTGGTTCATCACGATGATATAGCTTCAGTTTAACTTCTTTGGAATCCGCCGCCGCTTCTTGTGGTCGGTAGAACAGCATGCCCAACTTATTATCTTCATCAAGGGATTCAAGTCGCTCAATATCCGCCACAGCAGAGGTCGGCATCATGTCTTCTTTATATGAACGAGGGAATGCTCTTGAATACACTTTCGATAACGGTAGCCCTTTGCTTTCACCAAAATTAGCAACAATAGCTTCCGAAAGACGATCATCCCAAGACGCTGATACTTCCATTAGGTTTCTTTCTATCGCCTTCACATCCATATCCATATTATTGTTATCAACCCTTACGATGTAATGGGTTCTAGCCAGAGGGCTTTCGGAGAAATAAGTCGTAAACTCAACCTCTTGCTCACAGCCAAAGTAGTTTTGAAGGATCCGTTGTGTATCTTTTCGAAGCTGAGTGTTATAACGATCTTTGCTAACATACACCATGCAGCTAAAGAAACGACCAAACGGATCTTTACGAACAAACAAGCGGATCAAGTCACGATCCTGCATTTGAACCACACCCATACCTATCTCAAGCAATTCTTCTTCTTTTGCTTGAAGTAGTTCATCGCGCGGATAGTTTTCTAATATATTACGAAGCGCTTTATATGAATAAGATCCATTTCGGTATCCACTAGCATCCAAGATACGATCAACTTTTTCGCGAATTAGTGGAATGGTGGATACACTTTGGTTGTATACGGCTGATGTATACAGGCCAGTAAATCGATGTTCTCCCACAACCTTTCCATTTGCATCGAATTTCTTGATTCCGATGTAATCTGTATACGCGGGTCTGTGGATACGACTTGCTTTATTACCTTTGGTAAGAATAAGTAGGAAAGGCTTTTTCGCTTCTAGGCGTGCCGAGTCGGAAAACTCAGAAATTTTTACCGAACGGACACGTTCTTCACTGGCGAACAGGCCTAAGCCTTTATCTTCGGTAGGTTTGAGTATGGAGTCACCCTCTTCATTGATGAGATCAAACTCTTTGTAGCCCATAAAGGTAAAATTGTGGTTACCAACCCAATCTAAAAACGCGATGGTTTCATCAAAACGATCGGCTTCCATTGGAAGTTTCTTTTTGTTCTTAACCAGATCTTTTGTGATTTGCTTAAGCTTATCCGACATCGCCTCCCACTCGTTAACGACCAAACTAGTGTCTTCGAATATAGAAACCAACTCATCCTTAAGCGCTGACATTTCAGCTTTGTCACTTAAACGGTCGATTTCGATATGGAAAATCGATTGTAAGTGCCCTTTCCCTTCATTAACTGATGTTATCTGCCCTTGTTCATCGCGTTCAAATTGAGTCGGACCATGAAGCATGATGTGACAAGTCAAATCTACTCGATTAAGAGCCATCTTGACTGAGTCAACTAAGAACGGAGAATCTGGAACGGCGATTTCTAAAATAGTGTGAGTTGATTGCCACCCATGACGACTGACCGCCGGGTTGAATACCCGAACCGACACTTCATCGTATTTTTTCTCATTGAGATGATGCCATAAACTAACAACAGCACCGTAAAGATCTGATTCATTTCTTTGTAGCAAATCATCGGGGGAAACATTGCTAAAAATATGTTTGGCGAGTTTAGTTACTAAAGGCTGATTGCTCCCTTCAACTTTGGATTCAATCAACTTGTATACTTTCTCCAGTAGAACCGGAACAACTGGTTCGCGCGTGGTCATAGAAACGCTCCACTTTTTGTTTTTATGAGGGATGTAGGCTTGTTCTATATTGTAAAAGTTTTATTGAGAAAGAGTTAATAAAAAATGGAAGAAGTTTCAGGGAAATGTTTGATAGTGTGACTAATGCACTTATTCATATCACTATAATTTGGAGCGGTTACAGTGATTCTAACCGTATAAACTTATTGTTCTGGTCAGTTATCAATCTAAAGCGACCTTTAATGCCTAATTGTGTCAAAAACGGTCGAAAGCGACTTGCGGGAAGCTGCAGTTTTAAACGCTCATCGGTCACCACCAAAATACTGGATGCATGACCAGTATAATGAGCAAGGTAATTCTGATACGAAATATTGAGATTAAAGCAGTACTGTTTCATATTGTTTAGATATTGTGCAATTTAAGTAATTTTCCTTAGGTTTATTTAAGAAAAAGCCAATACTGTTCATATATACAGTATTGGCTATTTATCGATTATGACTCTAGTGCTTTTGTGACTTTTTCAAATAAGTCTTTAGCTAAGTTGTCCAAACTGCGTAACTTATTCAATTCGACTTTGATAAGTTCCTGACGTTTTTCGTCGTACTTCTTCAGCTTGAGCAACGGATCAATTAAACGTGACGCTACTTGCGGATTTGATTCATTTAACTGAGTCAATATCTCACCAGCAAACTGATAGCCCTCACCCGAGATATCATGGAAGCGACGTGGGTTCATGTTCAAGAAAGAACCTATCAAACTGCGAGTACGATTTGGATTGCTTAAACTAAACGCTTTGTGTGACATACAATGTTTAACATTCTCTAGAGCGTTGATTGATGGATTGGCCCCTTGTAAGGCAAACCATTTATCCATAACCAGTCCATCATGACTCCATTTCTCACTATAATCATCCATCAATAGCTGACGACACGAAAGTGAAGCACTATTTGCGGCAGTCATTGCGGCGATAGTGTCCGTCATATTGTTGGCATCACGATATTGTTGCTCGGCCAAGTATTGGTACTCATCAACGTTCACCAAGTACTGTAGACAAAGGTTTCTTAACGAGCGTTTACCAATTGCGTCATGCTCAATCGAATAATCGGCTTGAGTTAACGTGTGGTATAACGCAGATAATTCATCTTGTAACGCATCTGCTAGCAGTGACTTAATCTCTTTCAACACGTCGCAAACTGCATCGACATCTACAGTTTTATACCAGCCGGCTACTTCATTAAAGCTTGGCAAAGATAATGCTTCAGCAATGAACGCCTCTTCTAAATCTTTGTTCAGTAGTACGCCTCGAAATGCATCAATCACCAAGCTCGGTAGTTCTACACTAATGCCACTTTGAACAGAATTAACATTCGACTTAATGTACTTTGCCAACAGCATTTGCCCAGCATCCCACTTAGCAAAATCGTTTTTCGCATTGATCATTAAAAAGGCTAATTGCTCATCGCTGTAATCGAATTCGAGACGAACCGGAGCTGAAAACTCGCGAAGCATTGAAGGCACAGGTTTCGAAGATATGTTCTCAAAGACAAATTCTTGTTCACTCTGGGTTACATTTAACACGTTATTTAACTCGATTCCGTTACAACGTAACTCTAGAGAATTTCCTTTTTCATCATGCAGTTCTACGTCAAACGGAATGTGTAACGCTTGCTTTTCGGCTTGATCTTGAGTTGGCTGAGTTTGTTGAGAAACGTTAAGCGTATAAGTCTTCGCAGATTCATCGTAACTATCGGTAACCGTTAATGTTGGCGTGCCCGATTGACTATACCAAAGACGGAATTGCTTCAGATCGATTCCCGATGCATCTTCCATTGCGGAAACAAAATCTTCACACGTCGCTGCAGTGCCATCATGCCTTTCAAAGTACAATCTCATACCTGCTTGGAATTTGTCTTCACCTAGCAGCGTATGCATCATTCGAATAACTTCACTTCCCTTTTCGTAAACCGTCAAAGTGTAGAAGTTATTCATTTCAATGACTTTGTCAGGTCTTATTGGGTGTGACATTGGGCTAGCATCTTCAGCAAACTGAGGGCCACGAATAATACGAACATTATTAATGCGGTTAACAGAGCGAGAGCCTAAATCCGAAGAAAATTCTTGATCACGGAATACCGTTAAACCTTCTTTTAAACTCAACTGGAACCAATCGCGACAAGTCACTCGGTTACCTGTCCAGTTATGAAAATATTCATGACCAATAACAGCTTCGATTCCCAAGTAGTCAGTATCTGTAGCGGTTTGGTCGTTAGCCAAAACAAACTTAGAGTTAAAGACATTGAGGCCTTTATTCTCCATTGCACCCATATTGAAGAAATCGACCGCAACGATCATATAAATGTCTAAGTCATACTCAAGGCCGAACCGTTCTTCATCCCACTTCATCGAATTAATTAGTGAAACCATCGCATGATTAGCACGATCGAGATTGCCTTTGTCTACAAATATTTCCAGTGCGACATCTCTGCCTGAACGTGTTTTAAATATATCTCGCAATACATCAAAATCACCGGCGACAAGAGCAAAGAGATAGGAAGGCTTTGGATGTGGATCTTCCCAGGTAACAAAATGTTTACCACTTTCTAACTCACCTTCTTCGATTTTGTTGCCGTTACTTAGGAGGTATGGGAAATCTGCCTTGTCTGCGATGACTTTCGTTGTGTATTTAGCAAGAACGTCTGGTCGATCTAAAAAATAAGTAATACGTCGGAAACCTTCGGCTTCACATTGAGTGCAGTAAGCACCATCAGAAATATATAAACCTTCAAGAGCAGTATTCGTTGACGGAGAAATGTGGTTTTCAATCACCAATTCGAATTCTTTTGGCAGATTAGAAATCTCCAAACCGGAATCATTAGTAATGAAATCACTCCAAGCTTCTCCATTCACTCTGACTTGAATAAGTTCGATATTTTCTCCATCAAGTACCAAGGTTGTTGCCTCACCAAGTTGCTTAACTTGAGAAACAGCGGTCACTTTAGTTTGGGTTTCATGAAGGTCGAAAGTAAGATTTACATCTGTGATAGTATGCGACGGTGTTTGATAGTCGCTACGGTATTTGGCTTTAGGTGCTGACTCGGTCATCCTTTGTCCTTATATTATTATCGTTAGCATAGTTAGCTTAATCCTCGACGATTATATACCTTAGAACTGTTACTGTGCAGAATTGGATACAAAAAAAGCGTCAAACTAAGTTGACGCTTTTGAGTAACTGCCAGTGTTGCTAGCGAATACGGTTGAGTACAGCAAACATATCACCGTCTTCTACCTCTAAAGTCAGTTCATCCTGATTTAATGTATAAGTTGCATCGTGTTCACCGTCTTTATAAAGCAACACGATGTGATCATTTTCGGTGTAGTAGACGCCACTATGAATCGCTTCATCCCCATCGCTTGAACTTACACGAAACGTAAACACAAAATCTGGCTGAAGGATTAAATCCATTCTCGCAATTTCTTGAGCGTGCTTGTCATCACCACTCACACTAACTGAAGACCAGATACCAGCGAGTGCATTGGGCAACGCTTTTGTAAAGACGACTCCATTAAGATTAAGCATATTATGGTTACCACTATAGTTATAGACCTGTGGTTCATCACTGTTTAGACCGAGAATGATCGTATCATCATTGGCGGTAAACAACCCTTCCCAATGTTCAATACTGTAATCTTGTTTTTGAATGTCTATCGAAAAAGTGTAGTTGGAACCCAGCGATAACTTGATTGCTAAAAAGGTGTCCGGGCCTTCTTCTGGACTCGGGTTTACTAAATACCAATCTCCCAACAGAAACGGTTGGTCAAACTGAGTTAAGTCATTGTTATCTTTACGTGTATCAGACAGCACCCCAAACGACAAAACACATAAAAGTAGTGTAATCCATCTCATATGTATCCCCCTCACAGTTATAATAAGCTTAGGTGGATTAATACGAGATTGCGAAATTTTTTGATCTAAATCACGATTTTTAATTTTAAGTATCAAATCTGAGGCAAGCGAGGACAAGCATTAAAAAAGCGAGCACTAGGCTCGCTTTTGTTTAGTTTGAACAGGTTAAGATTTGGCGTTTACCATGTCGACCATAATAGCCACGGCTTCATCTAAGTAAGCGTCTGGAACTTCATAATCTTTCGGGATGTCATCCAAAGTTTTGTATGGCTCTTCTCCCGCCGCTTTTTGACGCAAGTTGACACGCTCTAATCTAAGCTCATCATTGTTATCGCTTTCCGCTTTACGTGCAGCTTCATTCAAAGATAACGTTTTGTCGTCTTTTTCAGCTTTGTACTTAGCGATGTCTTCTGCGATAAATCCAAATTCCATATCCGATTTAATGCGTTCTTCATGCTTAGTCGTAAGCGATGCGATCATTTCATCGTTACGTTGTAACTCACTGTATTTCGCTTTATCTATGCTATCCCATGGTAGTGCGTTATCTTCAACACTCTCACCAGTTTCAGCAGGATCGATTGGCGTTGGGAAGGCGATATCTGGCACTACGCCTTTGTTCTGCGTACTACCACCATTAATTCTGTAGAATTTCTGGATAGTATATTGTACGTAACCTAACTCTTTATCGAATAGATCATAGATATGGTTTAGTGAGCGGTGTTGCTGCACTGTACCTTTACCGAATGAGTTTTCGCCTAATACAATTGCACGACCATAGTCTTGCATTGCAGCTGCGAAAATTTCTGAGGCAGAGGCGCTATAACGATTAACGAGTACAGTCAATGGACCTTGATAGCTAATTTTACCGTCAGTATCACTGTTTACATTGACTCGACCATAGCTGTCTCGTACTTGTACAACCGGGCCACTTTCAATAAATAGCCCCGACATTGCAGTGGCTTCCGTCAAGGCACCACCACCATTGTTGCGTAAATCAACAATGATGCCGTCGACACCTTTTTCTTTCAGTTCGGTAATTAGTTTGTCTGTGTCTTTAGATAAACCAACGTAGAAACTCGGTACCTCTAGAACACCAATTTTCTTACCGTCTTTCTCGATAACTTCAGACTTAACGGCTCTGTCTTCTAAACGAATCTTGTCACGAACGATTTCAACAACTGTCGCCTTAGCATCTTTGCCATCAGGTAAAATCTGTAATTTAACCTTGGTGCCTTTTGGACCTTTGATAAGCTGTACTACATCATCAAGTCGCCATCCGATGACATCTACGATCTCTTCACCATCTTGACCAACACCGATGATCTTATCGCCTTCGCCTAATTGCTTACTCTTAGATGCCGGACCACCTGCTACTAGAGAACGAATAACAGTATAGTCATCAGTGAGTTGGAGAACGGCACCAATACCTTCCAGAGACAGATTCATCTCTGACTGGAACTGTTCTGCAGAGCGAGGAGATAAATAACTAGTATGAGGATCAACTTCTCTTGCAAACGCATTCATATAAATTTGGAATGCATCTTCGTTGTGTGATTGAGTTAGGCGTTTGATTGCGTTGTTGTAACGTTTACCAAGCGTTTCTTTTATCTCATCCCAATTCTTGCCAGCCAACTTCAGATTCAACGCATCATACTTAACGCGTTTACGCCAAAGCTCATTAAGCTCCGCTTCATCCTTTGGCCAAGCGGCCTCTGAACGATCTAACGTAATGCTTTCATCGACATCGAATTTCATCTCTTTGTCTAACAGAGATAACGCGTATGCAAATCTGTCATAACGTTTCTGCATCGAAAGGTTATACACATCAAATGCAATTTGGTTATTACCAGCTTTGAGTTGATCATCAAGCTGAGTCGACCAAGAGTTGAACTTGTCTATGTCGGCTTGTGTGAAGATATTTCGGTTGTAGTCGAGCATTTCCAAATAACGTGCAAAAATCGCTTTTGAAAATTCGTCGTCTAGAGTGAAGTGTTTGTAGTGAGAACGAGTAAAACGAGAAGTTACGCGTTTACTGGCTGTTTCATGTTGTACTTCGGGAGCCAAGGTAGGAATATCTGATTTTTCAAATTTCGCTTCCAAAGCGTGAGCTGATGAAGCTGCTAGCCAAAGGCTAGCAGCAACTATCGATAATTTTGAACGGCACTTCATGCGTAGGAATTTCTCCTTTATGCGCGCAGGTGCTCCGCTTTAACAACCATTTGTAGGCCATTTACTAGCTGAACGCGCACATCTTCCTTATTGATTTCAACAATGGTCGCAGCCATGTTCCCTTTGCCCATGTTTACGTTTACTTGCTTACCGATGATCATTTCATCTGCATTCAAAGCGCGCGTTTCAACTGGCGTATTTACTTTCGCTGGTTTCTTAGTATTGTTTTGTGGCTTGCGTGCTTGAGGCTTTTTAGCTTTAGGTTTTGCCTTGCCTTCTTCACGAGCTTTCTGAGCTTGTTCTTTACGACGAGCTGCAACTTTAGCTTTACTTTCAGCCAGTGTAGCTTGCGCGTGTTCAACATGCTCAGCTTCTAGCTCACCACATTCATTGCCATCTAGGTCAACACGCACTGCACCCGGTTTTACACCGTGTAGATAACGCCAAGAAGAAGTGTATTGTCTTAACGCTGCACGTAGCTGAGTCTTGCTGACTTTCTCGTCATCTTTTAAACGTTCAGCAAGATCTTGAAAGATACCAATTTTAAGTGGTTTTGCTTCACCTTCTACAGTAAAGCATTTAGGGAAACATTCAGCAATATACGCGATAATTTCTTTGCTGTTCTTCAACTTCTCAGTGTTTTCCATGTGGGTTCCTGGTTAATGCGGTTATCCGCGAAGCATTAAGAAAAATATTCTTGGTATTATAGTGACCTGCACTAGAAAAACCACAGGCAAATTTCATTTTAAGCCGCGTTTGTATGTGAATTGAGCACCTTTTCTACCGAATTCATGAAGTTTTTTAGTCCCTCTTCGTCGATTTCACTGAATCGACCAATTGTTGGGCTATCAATATCTAAGACGCCGACTACTTCACCACCGATAGAAAATGGAATCACAATCTCTGAATTGCTTGCAGCATCACATGCAATGTGACCTTCAAACGCGTGTACATCGTATACACGTTGTATGGTGTTGGTTTCTGCCGCAGTGCCACAGACACCACGGCCGACTGGAATGCGGACGCACGCTGGTTTTCCTTGGAAAGGTCCTAACACTAACTCGCCCTGTTTCATTAAATAAAAGCCGGCCCAGTTAAGATCATCTAACTCCATAAAAAGAAGTGCACTAATATTAGATAGGTTAGCAATAAAATCCGTTTCGGATTCAATGAGTGCTGTAGCCTGTTTCGCCAAGCGTTCATAGTTTTCTAGATTCATGATATGTCCATCAATAACACTTTCAATATCTTACAATACCAGTACAATGCCTCAAAATCGTAATAGGAACTATTCTCAAAAGCATGACAAGTACGAATGACACTATTAGCCGTTCCTGGTTAATAACTCAAGTAAAAAATCATAAGTCTCGGCTTATTGCGGCGAATATTATCGCTCTTATTGCTACACTCATTAGCGTCCCTATCCCACTATTGATGCCACTGATGGTCGACGAAGTTCTGCTTAACCAACCTTCCACTGGTTTGCAGTATATGAATATGATCATGTTAGATAGTTGGCAGACACCTATCGGCTACATCGCTCTTACCTTAGTACTCGTCGTTCTTATGCGTACTGTCAGCCAAGGTCTAAATATTCTGCAAGGTCGCCAGTTTACGCTGGTTTCTAAAACCATTACCTATAAAATCCGATGCAAGATGATAGATAAGCTCGGTCGTATCAGCATCAAACAATATGAGACTCGCGGTAGTGGCGGCATTAATGCGCATTTAATTACTGATATTGAAACCATTGACCAATTTATTGGCTCAACGTTAAGCAAATTTATTATTAGTCTCCTAACCGTTTTAGGCACCGCTATCGTCTTGCTATGGTTAGAGTGGCGACTAGGCCTGTTTATCCTATTGGTCAACCCAATCGTCGTCTATTTCTCCCGAAAATTGGGCGGAATGGTTAAGCATCTAAAAAAACAAGAAAACCAAGCGTTCGAAAAGTTTCAAAATCGCCTAGTTGAAACACTTGATGGTATTTATCAACTTAGAGCTGCTAATCGAGAGCGAGATTTCTTACAACAGCTCAAAGAACAAGCCGATGAAGTTCGCAGTAACGCCGATAAATACGCGTGGCAGTCTGAAGCCGCAGGTAGATTGTCGTTTCTTCTTTTCTTAATTGGATTTGAGCTTTTCAGAGCCATCGCAATGGTTATGGTGTTATTCAGCGATCTCACCATAGGGCAAATCTTCGCGGTCTTCGGCTATTTGTGGTTCATGTTAGGCCCTGTTCAGGAATTATTAGGTATTCAGTTCTCTTGGTATAGCGCAAAAGCCGCACTAATAAGAATCAACAGTTTACTCGAATTGGAAGAAGAGCCGCGCGCCATTAGTAAAGTCAATCCATTCAAAGCTGATCGCGAGGTAGATGTTGCTGTTGAAAACGTCTCTTTCTCTTATGATCAAGACAAAGACGTACTCAATAAACTGGACTTGCATATCCCAGCGGGTAAGAAGGTCGCACTGGTGGGAGCCAGTGGCGGGGGCAAGTCTACTCTCATTCAGTTACTTATCGGTGTTTATAAACAACGCAGTGGCATCATTCGCTTCAATGGTGTTAACACTGACGACATAGGTTTCGACATAATTCGAGATAAAATTGCTGTTGTTTTACAGCAACCTATACTTTTTAATGACAGCTTGAGGCATAATCTGACACTTGGCAGAGAGTATGACGACTTCTCCATTTGGAATGCGCTCAAAGTTGCTCAGCTACAAGACGTCACTGACAAGTTAGTCGACGGTCTAGAAACACAAATTGGTCGCAATGGTATTCGGTTGTCCGGAGGACAACGTCAACGACTCGCTATTGCTAGAATGATATTAAGCGATCCGCAGTTCGTCATCCTTGATGAAGCGACGTCTGCACTCGATACTGCTACCGAAGCGGCTTTACACACCGCATTGACTGAGTTTTTGAAAGGCCGCACCACATTGATCGTCGCTCACCGACTTTCAGCAGTAAAACAGGCCGATCTCATCTATGTTCTGGAAGATGGACAAGTCACTCAATCAGGAACGCACGTCGAATTGGTCGAAGCAGAAGGACTGTATCAGACACTTTATGGCTCAGTGCAATCAGCAAGTTAGCTCCACAGCAACACACTCATCTTTGATAGGTCATGAAAGATGAGTGCCTGTTCTCACGCGCGAACACCTACCCAAGTTCGTTTATGCCAATGCTGTGAATTGCCTGTTGACATCGTCGACCTAAAAAAAGGCTACAGTGCTGATTGCCCTCGTTGCGGTACCCAACTCTATCGCAGCGAAAGTTACTCAACTGGTGGCAACCTTGCGCTAGCAATAACCTGCCTACTCCTGTTTATACCTTCTCATTATTTCGACTTTATAACTATCCGACTTGTAGGAATGATGATTGAAGGCACCTTAATGGAAGGGGTTTATGCCCTCATTAAGGAAGGCTACCCAGGGCTTGCTTTGTTAACCCTATTTTGTCACACCATTGCCCCACTCGCTATGTGTGCCACAGTGATAACTGCTCATGTCGCACTGAAGTATCGTTGGTTCAATACGCTTAAAATATCGCTCAGCATTCTCTCACACAGTAAGCACTGGGTAATGTTAGATGTCTTCCTGATCAGTGTCGCTATTTCATGCTTTAAGCTCCAAGATTATTCGGATATCTACGTTGGTAATGCACTATATAGCTTGGTGATTCTACAAGTACTTACTATTGTTCTAGTGAACCGAGTAAGCACAAGACGTTATTGGGAAAGTTGGCAAGCAGAAAGCTCATTGCCAGTAGAAGCAAAAGAAATCCACTGCCACACATGCCATTTATCCCAACCCGAAGCTGAATTTTGCGTTCGTTGCCACAATCCACTGCACCATCGCAAGCCCAACTCCATGCAGAAGACATGGGCGCTGCTTATTGCCGCTACCGTTGCAATATTCCCAGCCAACCTTGTGCCTATTTCAATTTTAATTACCAATGGACAACGCCTAGAAGATACCATTTTTTCTGGGGTCGCATCGCTTATTAACAATGACATGCTGGGTATTGCCATTATTATCTTTGTGGCGAGTATCGTAGTACCCGTAGCTAAGATTATTGGCCTCAGCTATCTGATGTTTTGCATTCAATTCGACAAGGTTAAAAATCACAAAGTCGAAATGAGTATTTACCGAGCGATTAAATGGATCGGCAAATGGTCGATGACTGATTTGTTCGTCATTTCAATCATGCTTACCTTAGTAGACCGTGGCCAGATTTTGAACTTCACCCCAGGGTTTGGTGCCGTTGCCTTCGGTATAGTGGTTGTATTAACCATGTTTGCGGCCGAAACATTGGACCCACGATTACTGTGGGACAGACATAATTCGAAACCTTCCTTGCAACCTGAAACCAAAGTTGAGTAGTAGCTTTAATGAGTAACGAGAATCAACAGCAACCATCCTATAGCCCAGAGATTAAGAAAGATCGACGCATATCTCCTCTCTGGATCTTGCCTGTTTTGACCATCGCCTTGGCGGGTTGGTTATTAGCAAAAGCCGTTCATGATGCCGGTCAACGAGTGCAAATCTACTTCTCTGATGCGCAAGGATTAATAGCAGGTAGAACGACTATTCGCTATCAAGGTTTAGAGGTGGGTATGGTGCGAGACATCAATCTGTCAGAAGACCTGAGTAACATCTATGTCGATGCTGATATATATCCAGAAGCAACCAAGTTACTGGGTGAAGACACTAAATTTTGGTTGGTAAAACCTTCCGCGTCGCTATCTGGAATTTCTGGATTAGATGCTCTAGTATCCGGCAACTACATATCGATTTTCCCTGCTACCGAATCCGATAGCGCGAAATCCAAATATGTGGCTCTTGAGTCAGTACCAACAGAACTCGCCGTCAACGACGGGTTAACTGTTACTTTAAAAGCAAGAGACTTAGGGGGCATTTCAGTAGGCTCAAAAATTGTCTACAAGAAAATTCCAATAGGTGAAGTCTATAGCTTCAAACTTGATAATGATGCTGAAACCGTCATTATCAAAGCATCCATTCAAGACGAGTTTCGTCACATCATCACTGACAAGAGCCGCTTTTGGAATGTGAGTGGCATCGGAGCTAATGTTGGTTTTCAAGGTGTCGACATTCGTCTTGAAAGCTTGAGTGCTATTCTCGCAGGTGCCATTGCCGTAGACTCTCCAGACGGTGGTGAACCGGTAAAAGCTGGGACAGATTTTAGACTGTACAAAGATCTTAAAACCGCTGGTCGAGGTATTCCAATTCGCATCGCCCTACCCGATAACAGCAACCTGAAGGCCAATGGCTCACCGATTATGTATCGCGGCCTTGAGATCGGCCGTATAAACAATTTGGCACTAAGCGGCGAACGAGACTCTATAATTGCTTCAGCATCTATCGAGCCAGCCTTTAGTGATATGCTCAATCAGGGCACACTGTTCTTATTGGAAGAAGCCAAAGTGTCACTGTCTGGGGTTGAAAACCTATCAAATCTAATTACTGGAAACTTTTTGACGCTCGTTCCTGGAAGTGGCGAACAAGCCCGTGACTTTGTAGCAGTTAAACAAGACGAACTCGACCGCGTTCAAGCGAAATCTATCGCTATACGTCTACTTTCTGAGAACTCATTTGGTCTTGAGCCTGGCAGCAGCGTCCTTTATAGAGGTATTCCTGTCGGTACGCTAAATAGCGTGGAGCTGGTGGACGACCAAGTCGCAATGGATATATCCATCGATATTGAGTACAAAGATCTGATTCGCTCGCAAAACCGCTTTTTCGTAACAGGCAGTGCTACCGCTGAGTTAACTAAAGCGGGACTCAACGTTACTGTCCCACCTGCAAAACAACTTCTCACAGGCTCTATCAGTTTTGTCAGTGAAGGTGCGAAAACAGACCGCGCAGAATTTGCCTTGTTCCAAACCAAATCGTTGGCTGAGTTAGCAAAACATGACCAAACTGGTTCAATGCGCCTGACACTATTCGCTAATGAGCTTCCTCCAATTCAAGAAGGTAGTCCTGTTCTATATCGAAATATGCAGGTAGGTAGCGTATCAAACTACTCATTGACCGATGGCGGAGTCTATATTCAAACGAGCATCGATAACAAATACAAGCACCTCGTTACACCGCAAACGGTATTTTGGAACCGCTCTGGTGTTGAAGTTGAAGCCTCTTTATCTGGGATCAATGTTAAAGCTGCGCCACTCAAAACACTTATCGACGGCGGTATCGCATTTGATAGCATGCCGGGTATCGACAACAAAACTGGCAAGAACTGGAAACTATATCAGGACTTCAACTCAGCTCGTAAATTTGGTCAGTCTATTACTCTCTATACCACGACATCAGACCAACAAGTCAGTAAAGGTATGCCGCTAAAATACCAAGGGGTAAAAGTTGGTGAAGTGATGCTTACCGTTCCAGATTTCGATAAAGAGCGTGTTGAAGTAATCGCAAGAATTCTGCCGGAGTATGTCGATCAATTAACTACATCAGGCACCTATTATTGGATGGTGAAACCGCAAATCGGTCTAAACGGTGTGAAGAACCTAGGCGCTATTGTTAGTCAATATATAGCCGTAGAACCGGGTAAGGGAAAAGCCTCTAAGGTTTTCGATCTTAACGATTTTCCTAAAGTAGAAAACGGCGTTGAGTTTACGCTACAAAGTGAAACTCGTGGCTCAATTAAGCCAGGAACACCTATCCTCTATCGAGACATTGAAGTGGGTCGTGTCACTGACGTCGAGCTTGGCACATTCGCTGATCGAGTCATCTCCACCATTCAAATTGATCCGCACTATGCGTATTTAGTCCGTTCTAATAGCGTGTTTTGGAATGTGTCTGGCTTAGATGTGCAAATTGGCCTCTCGGGCGCTAACATCAAGGCTGGTACTGTTGATAGCCTGATTCGAGGAGGGATTACGTTCTCTACTCCAGAAGGGAAACAGCTTCAACCTCAAGCAGAGGCTGGACAGTCGTTTTATTTAAACACCTCTGCAGAAGAAAACTGGAAAAAATGGCGCACGCCAATCCCTACTCCTTAATCGAACAAAAGACGCCTTTCCTAAGCCCGCAATAGCGGGCTTTTATTTGCTTTGATTACCGCTGGGTATATAATTCGCTGCTAAATAAACACAGCTATCGAAAGGCATCATTTTGCACGCCAATGTTTACCTCCCAAAAGACTTCTTAAGACATGTTGAAACGTTCCTCCCTAGCACTCTCAACATGGAAGACTTCATCGCCGCTTGTCAAAGACCCTTAAGAAAGAGTATTCGCGTTAATACCCTTAAGATTTCAATTGATGACTTTTTAAACAAAGCACTGGCAAATGGGTGGGAATTAACGACCATCCCTTGGTGTGAAGAGGGATTTTGGATTGATGCAGACGAAAGCACCGTACCCCTTGGCAACACCGCAGAGCATATGGCCGGATTATTCTATATTCAAGAAGCCAGTTCTATGCTGCCGCCTAGCGCTTTATTTTGTGGTGATGACAAATTTGAAGCCGTCTTGGACATGGCCGCCGCTCCCGGCTCAAAAACGACTCAGATTGCCGCATTAATGAATAACGAAGGAGTTTTGGTAGCGAATGAGTTTGCCGCTAGCCGCGTTAAAGTATTGCACGCCAATATCGAACGCTGCGGAGTCAGTAATGTTGCAATGAGTAACTACGATGCTCGCGTGTTTGGCGGATGGTTGCCCGAACAGTTTGATGCCATTCTCTTAGATGCACCATGCTCAGGGGAAGGAACCGTTCGTAAAGATGCCGATGCGATGAAAAACTGGAGCCTAGCGTCTACCAAAGATATTGCACAAACCCAGAAAGACCTTATTGAAAGTGCATTTCACGCCCTAAAAGTAGGTGGGTCTTTGGTCTATTCTACTTGTGCTTTAAGTCCAGAAGAAAACCAACAGGTTGCTCTTCATCTCACACAAACTTTTGGAAATGCTGTTGAAATCACGTCATTGCAACAGCTGTTCCCTGATGCAGAGAAAGCGACAACACAAGAAGGGTTTCTGCACGTTTTCCCGCAAACTTACGACAGTGAAGGCTTCTTTATTGCCAAGTTTAAGAAAACAGCTGCTTACCCTGCACCAACAGTAAAGAAGCGACTAGGTAAGTTTCCTTTTCAACCATTAACTCGAAAAGAATCAAGTGACGTTGTCACTCAACTACAGCAAACTATGGGAACCTCTCTTCCACAACACAGCACGTTATGGAAGCGTGACAATGACATTTGGTTATTCCCAGAAGCGCTAGAACCAATGTTGGGAGAGTTTCGTTTCTCGCGCATGGGTATCAAAATCGCAGAACAACATAAAAAAGGTTATCGCTGGCAACATCAAGTCGCTACTGCTCTGACTAATACTGAAACAGCCGCTGTTCCCCTATCTAAAGAGGACGCAAGAGAGTGGTTTATGGGTCGAGACGTAAGGCCTGAGGGCTTATCTGGCAAAGGCGAAGTGTTCGTTAGTTATAACGGTTTTATTATTGGTTTGGGTAAATGGGTTGGAAATAGAGTAAAGAATGGCCTTCCAAGAGAGTTGGTGCGCGACAAAAACCTGTTTTAAGCCAAATACATAGCGGTTTTAGCTAGCTAAAACCGCTTGTCACATCGCTTTTTTCCTGTTCTGTACTACACTTTAAAGGTTATCAACACATAGGCAATTAAACGCAATAGCCGTTTAAAGTAAAGATTCTAAGCACTGACATAAAGAAGCATAGCGACGCATTATTGAATGCAGGTTTGTTTAAAACAGTTAGCGTAGGCTCTCCATGAGCCATTCCCCTAGGCCCAAATCAGGATCAGTTTTGGGCCTCTTTTTGGTCTGAAGTTTTATCGTTAGTTTTGATTAGTCTTGAATCAGACGAATACCATCTTTATCAATACTGATCTTACCTTGCTTATATAGACCACCGATACTCTTCTTATATGTACCTTTACTGGTTTTGAAGGTGGCAAAAATCGCTTCAGGCGTAGATTTGTCGCTCAATGGTAAGAAGCCACCTTTCTTCTCTAGTAGACTTAGGATTTTTTCACTTAAATCATCCATTTTTGCAACGCCCACTTTTTGAAGCGTCAAGTCTATCTTACCATCAGAACGAACTTGTTTGATAAAGCCCTTCAACTGCTTACCGATAAACAACTTACCAAATACATCCGAAGGGAAAATCATTCCCCAGTGTTCACCATTAATGATCGCTTTGTAGCCCAAGTCACTGCGTTCAGCGATGAGCAAATCAACTTGCTGGTTCTTTGTATATTGTGCAGGTGTATTGTCTAAAATCTTGTTGAATTTCGTGGTACCAACGATACGGCCGGATGCTTTGTCGGTGTACACGTAAACCAGAATCGTTTGTCCTGCTGACAGGCGACCACGCTGTTCGCTAAAAGGAATAAGTAAGTCTTTCTCTTTAATTCCCCAACTGGCAAATGCGCCGATGCTATTTACGCCTTCAACTTTCATCAGGCCCCACTCGCCAACTTGTGCAACTGGTTTTTCTGTGGTTGCAGCAATTTGGTTGTCCGCATCAAAATAGAGAAAAACATCAACAACATCACCAACCGCTACACCCTCAGGAGCGTGCTTCTTGGTTAATAAAATCGAACCGTAATCTTTTCCGTCTAAAAACCAACCAAAATCCGCTTCTTTTGTTACTTCTAGCTGGTTGATACGACCTACGTTAATCATTGTGTTTATCTCTATTGGGGTAATTGGCGCGATTATACCTGACTCGCTTTAAGATGCTAGTTTACCTTGGTTCTGATATGCTTAACGTTATCAAAGCACACGGAGAAGTTGTTTGATCACCGTCGACAAGCAAGACGCCATTACACTCAAAATTGCACACGTGATGGCAAATTCAAAAAGATTAGATTTAGATGTTTACTTATTCGTCCCGAACGAACTAGGGATGAAGTCACATCTAGTATCCGAAACAGATTTCTACTACGATTCAATTTCGCAAAAGCGAGCCTACTACAGTAATGAAACACTTCTGCCACTTGTTCACTCGCGATTAGCAAAGCGAGGACGTCTTTCTAATACTCAATACCGCGTCAGTTTGAGTCTATTCGCCTACCAATATGTTATTGCCCTCGATAAAGCAGTTGCAACCTTAAAAGAAACGGCGAAGGAAGATGTCACCGCAGATGAAATAGATGAAGTCATCGAGCTCGCTCTCGATATTCTTAAGAAGATGCGCCGTTCGATTCCTTATGAAGAAAGCCTTAAACGTCACTATGCCAACATTGATAACTATTTATCTTGGTATACCGGGCAGAAGTTTCTGGAACTCGTCGTCTATATCCCTAACGGTAAGGCATATACCCCTTTAAAAGATCGGCTTATTACCATTGTCGAAAAAGAACAGGCACATCGAAATCTTAACAACTACAACTCTGAAAAAGTTCGTAAAGACCCTACTCGTCTTAGCAACAAGATGAGATTATTGCGCCGCTTGATTGAACACCCTGTAGTACTGCAAGAAAAGTCAACGTCCGTCGGCAGTAATACTAAACGAGTTATCAAAGGTACTGCGACTGGACTGGTGATGTTATTCGTAACGTCCGCGGTCATATTGGCACGCGATTATCTGGGCGAGATTACCGCTTCATTTATTCTTGTACTATCTGTTATCTACGCATTGCGTGAAGTATTTAAAGATGACCTACGCGATATTATGTGGCGCTGGATACAAAGAGGAAAACCTAAGTGGCGCAGACGTTATATCGATGCAACTACAAAGAAAGATGTGGGCAGGAAAATTGAGTGGTTGGACTACACAACGTTCGAAAAGATGCCAGATAGAATTAAGTCTATTCGCAAGAAGCGTGTGGTTCAAAGAGAAGAAGAAATCTTGCACTATCGCTCACTAACCGACATGGCGACCTCTAAATTTACCAGTGGTTATGATCAGACTCGTGAAGTCATTAATATTAACTTCCGAGCGCTGACGCGATTGATGGATAAATCCAACAACCGCTTTTATAAGCTTCAAGACGGTCAAGTAGTGAAAGAATCGTTAGAAAAACGTCACTTGCTCAATCTGATTGTGAAGGAGCACAACCATGGTAACGAACCCATTTACTATCGTTGGAAAATTGTGCTCAGCCGTTCGAAAATTGTCGATATAGAACAAATCCCACTGTAGTACTAAAAGTTTGAGTACACAGTTTGGTTTGCTAGGTTACGCTGCCTTAGCTTTTAATGACAAGACCAAAGAAAACTCCGCCATTGGTTCGTCACCATGTAGTGATGGACAGATGGCGGTAATCTTTACCGGTCTGTTCACACGCTCTCCCGTTCTTATCGTCTCGTCCAACATTTCATCAATAAGCCTTCCGTCAGAGCAAACAAATTGAACATCAGCTTCTGGCCGTTTTAGAAATTTGCCTTCGACCTCTTTGAATGCCAACGACACTTTATTACCGCGTTTTTGCGCTTTGTTCATCGCCATAAATCCGCCGGCCACATCAGCACCAACCGCAAGCACGCCAAAATACATACTGTTTAAGTGGTTCTTCGTACGTCGCCTTAATGGAATATTAATTACGACCTTTTCTTCGTTCAGTTCCAGTAATTTTGGACGGCATAACCAAATTAACGGCACCTTCATAAACCCAAACGCGTTAAGGTAAAAATTAGCCTTTTGTAACGGCGATAACATACGACTTCCCTCATTCATACTTGTCTGACCAGTAAACTAGAAAGCTACGAAGATGTCAAAATTTTGTTAATAAAAAGCTCCTAACTTCGTAAGAAGACAGGAGCTTTCACTGTAGCGCCGCCGTAATTAAGCTGCAGTGGAATATACGTCGATTCTACCCAGTTCAGAAATGAAGTCTTTAAGGGCTGGATAATCGTCGAGTGATCCAATTGTCAGTAGAGCCGGTTTTCGCGCTTCTTTTGAAGCGGCAACCGCTTCTTTAATTAGCTTTAGTACCGCTTCGTTTTGAGGGTCGTATAGATGAACTAGTTCTTCTTGATTGATGTCGACACCTAAAGTCAATTGAGTCAAGCTCTCAACTTTAATTACCAATCCATCGAAATACTGAAGCAAACGCTCAGACAGCAGCACTGCAGAAGGAGTGTCACAAGCAAACAATACTTTTAGACCATTAAGGCCTCGTGGCAAACCCTGCTCAGCGAGTCGATCAATGATTTTAGCGGCATCACTCAAGGCACGTACGCAAGGCACAACGATTTCGACATTAATACCGTCAGCTCTCAAACGCTTTATCACTTCGCATTCAAGCGCAAAGCACGCTTTATAAGCGTCAGAAGCAAATCGAGAGACACCACGAAGTCCCAGACAAGGGTTCACCTCATCAGGTTCCGCGCCTCCACCTAGTAGAGCACTCATCTCGTAGCTATTTGCATCATTGAGTTCAAGACGTACGGTGTCGTAAGAAGCAATATTCGCCGCTTTAATTGCATTCACTAACGTCTCAACAAAAAACTCTGAAGCACTTTGCTCACCTAAGATAGCATTTATTGCCTCGAGCTCTACGGTATCGAGAGAGTCAACCATTGAGGCATAGTTGGGGTGAAAGAATATCTTTTCCATAATGAGCTCAGAAATAGATACATAAAGATGGGTAGCAGGTTGCTGCTGCTCGCCAAAACTAGGTAGTACATTTCCAAGGTTCAGGTTGGTTGTTGATTCGGCTTCTTCTTGGCCAGTTTGGATAGTGTCGTACCCCATTGCTGCTCCGTGCTGTTGTTATTTGCTTTAAAGGAAAAATACCGACTCCCGCCAATGAATACAAGGGATTCCTTTTAATTAAATGTGACCACTATTTTTGTAGCACGAGGATAAAGCCAAACTTTGATTCTAATTTAACCAATGCGTGTTTTATGAAGGACGAATCAATGCAAATGATACGGTTATCTCCGGATTAGAGGTTTATTCTAACTGTCATTTCGTTTATCTTTACCGCTTCGTAATAAATTTGCAGGCTGCACCATGCCATTAAAGACAGATGAACTAAGAACACAGGCATTAGGTCCAATGCCGACTCCGTCAGAATTGAGTACGAATCACCCAATCACGGATGACGTTGCAGAGCGCATTGCTAATTCTCGCCGTCAAATTGAAAGTATTTTAAGCGGAGAAGACAATCGTCTTCTTTGCATCGTAGGACCTTGTTCAGTCCACGATACTGAAGCTGCACTAGACTACGCTAAGCGTTTAAGTGCAATTCAAGACAAGTATAAAGACGACCTATTTATCGTCATGCGTACCTACTTTGAAAAACCACGCACTGTTGTTGGCTGGAAAGGCTTAATTACTGATCCCAATCTTGATGGTTCTTATGCTCTTGAGACTGGCTTGAACAAAGCTCGTGGTTTGCTCCTAGACATCAACAAACTTGGTTTGGCTACAGCAACTGAGTTTTTAGATATGATTACGGGCCAATACATCGCCGACCTTATCACTTGGGGCGCAATTGGCGCACGTACTACTGAGTCGCAAATTCACCGAGAAATGGCCTCAGCTTTATCTTGCCCTGTTGGTTTCAAAAACGGTACCAACGGCAGCATCAAAATTGCAATTGATGCGATTCGCGCCGCGAGAGCACAGCACTATTTCTACTCACCAGATAAACATGGCCGTATGACAGTATACCGCACCAGTGGTAACCCATATGGTCATGTGATTCTACGTGGTGGAGACACAGGACCAAACTTCGATAAAGCGTCTATCGAGAAAGCATGCGAGCAGTTAGCATCATTTGACTTGCCAGCTCGCCTAGTTGTTGACTTCAGTCACGCAAACTGCCAAAAACAACATCGTAAGCAACTCGACGTTGCAAAAGACATCGCTGGTCAAATCATCTCTGGTTCCAATAAGATTTCAGGCATCATGGCTGAGAGCTTCATAGAAGAAGGTAACCAGAGCATGGAAGATCTCCATAACCTTACTTATGGACAATCAATCACAGATCCTTGCCTTAGTTGGAATGATACCGTTCAAATGCTAGACATTCTTGCTGATGCTGTAAAACAACGTAACGAGAAGGAAGGTTAACATGCCGTCATTTGATATTGTTTCAGAAATCGACACAGTAGAACTGCGTAATGCTGTAGACAATGCAAACCGTGAACTGGCGACGCGTTTTGATTTTAGGAACGTCGAAGCATCGTTCTCTCAAAACGATGAATCCGTAAAACTTTCATGTGAAGGCGATTTCCAGCTTAAGCAAATGCGCGATATTTTGCGTGGTAACTTGACTAAGCGCGGCGTTGATGTAAACGCGATGGAATCGCAAACGGCTGAACAATCAGGTAAACAATGGCACCAAACCGTATTGTTCAAGCAAGGTATCGAAACCAACGTTGCAAAGAAAATTGTGAAACTGGTAAAAGACTCGAAAATTAAAGTTCAAGTCGCGATTCAAGGTGACAAAGTCCGCGTAACAGGTAAGAAACGCGATGACCTGCAAGCAACTATGCAGTTAGTTAAGACTGGCGAACTAGGTCAACCATTCCAGTTTAATAACTTCCGCGACTAACTCGAGTTAGTTGTTTTGATTAAAAGGGCGTTAACGCCCTTTTATTTTATCTGCGCCAAGCCAATTTCCTCATCGCCCTCTTTTAGAAGCCTATGTGATGAAGATTGCGGGTCTACAAACACTACTATACGTTCTTTGTTTGCTTTGCGTTTCTGAATGTCTTGAGAGACTTGTGCGATATCTTGAAACTCGATGCGCTCTGCGTCCCGTCGAGCTAAATCAACAAATCCGAATGGACAACTCTTGTCAAAGAACACCACTTCAGCCTCTTGCATAATCCTTAGTGCTTTAATAGGCAGGAGTTCAGGGTCAACACCAAACTTGATCCACGTACAGGCATTGGAAAACTCTGCGTCACTGTTTATGAGCTGTTGATAGGCGAGCTCAAGTTCATGATTATTCTTACATTCCACTACCCTAGGTTCGTTGAAAAACAACTCCCAGAACTTGCGTCGCTCATCAACGGTAGCGAAATGCTGTTTAATATCACCACGTTTGCTTGCGGCAAAATCCGCCAGCTGAGCCGTATTCATGGGAAGTATGGACTCAAGCTTTTCTCGAATACCTCTAATTAAAACTGGCGAGGCGCCACCACTTGATATGGCAATTTGAACGCGGCCGCGATTGATTATCGATGGAGTAATGAAGTCGCAATACGGGGTATCATCAACGACATTTACCAAAATACCCATTTTTTTAGCATCTTTATGCACCTGATGGTTAAGCTCTGGGTTATCAGTTGTCGCCCAAACTTGCGCAAAGTCCTGATGCATTAACTCAGCTTCGTAGAAACGCTTTACCCATAAACATTTACCTTGCTCGACTAAATCATCAAGGTAAGGCTCTAGTTGAGGTGATACTATCGTTACGCGAGCCCCTGCTCTCGTTAAAGTATCCACTTTTCGGCACGCGACCTCTCCGCCCCCTACGACCAAAACTGGTCGATCTAGTAAATCCATAAACAGTGGAAAGTAACGCATAAATTTCCTTTTCTAAACGAAATAACTATTCATTCATATTCACCATTACGGTGCATATTTGTCACCGAGACATTGGTCACAAAACAATTTTTCACTGAATTTTTAATGTTTATTAGTCAAAAATTTGAACCAAAATCAATAAAACGACTGATTATGTTAATTTAACACAAATATAACATACCACTCTCTGAAGCACCCTTTTGGTGCCAAGCTGCACTATTTACAAAATCATCACATTTCGTCATTCTAACTACTGTTTAGACGTATGTGGCAACTCAAAACACTATTTAAATTAATAATTTGAGAAATCACAAATCATTATCTACGCTTTAAACGGTCGTTACAAATTGCACCAAATCAGTTCAATTTTAACGACTTATGATGCAACACAACAATAACTAGCACATTGTATTCAGGCTGGACCTGATTTACACGGAAATAACAGGAAGGATACACAATGGCAAAGAAACTCACTCTTATTGCTTCTTTAGTAGCGGCATCTGCTGCAATGATGAGTACATCAGCATCTGCTGCTGACGGCACTCTCGACAAAGTCACTAAAGCTGGCGTTTTAACCTGTGGCGTTAGTACTGGTCTTCCAGGCTTCTCTAACCCTAACTCAAAAGGTGAGTGGGAAGGTATTGACGTAGAATACTGCCAAGCTCTTGCTGCTGCGGTATTGGGTGACAAATCCAAAGTTAAATACGTTCCATTGACTGCGAAAGAACGTTTTACTGCACTTCAATCTGGTGAGATTGATGTACTATCACGTAACACTACATGGACTCTACACCGTGACTCTGCACTAGGTCTAAACTTCGTTGGTGTTAACTACTACGATGGTCAAGGCTTTATGGTTAAGAAAGATCTAGGTCTTTCTAGCGCTAAAGAACTTGACGGCGCGTCTGTTTGTGTTCAATCAGGTACCACTACTGAGCTGAACCTAGCTGATTACTTCCGTAACAATGGTATGGAATACAAGCCAGTAGTATTCGATACTGCAGCTCAAACGTCAAAAGGTTTCGACTCAGGTCGTTGTGATGTGTTAACAACTGACCAATCTGGTCTATATGCACTTCGTCTAAACCTTCAAGATCCAAGTTCAGCGGTCGTTCTTCCAGAAATCATTTCTAAAGAGCCTCTTGGCCCAGTAGTTCGTCAAGGCGACGACCAATGGTTCAACATCGCTAAGTGGACACTAGCAGCAATGGTGAACGCTGAAGAATATGGCATCACGTCTAAGAACGCAGATGAAATGCTGAAGTCTAAAGATCCAAACATCAAGCGTATTCTTGGTGTTGATGGTCCTAAAGGTAAAGGCCTAGGTATCCGTGATGATTGGGGCTACCAAATCATTAAACAAGTAGGTAACTACGGCGAGAGTTTTGAGCGTACAGTTGGTGAAGGTTCACCACTTCAAATCTCACGTGGCGTAAACGCACTATGGAATGCTGGCGGCTTCATGTACGCGCCACCAATCCGCTAATAACTATTAAGTGCTCAAATAAGGGCGGTTCATCCGCCCTTTTTTTAAAAGGATTTGAGGTTATAGCTGTATGAAACCTACTACGACTCAAGTCGCACCGCAGAACAAACCTGCGAAAAGCGCAAATCTACTATACAACCCCACCTTCCGCTCTATTGTTTTCCAAGTTATCGCCGTTCTCGCTTTAGGACTCTTTTTCTATACGATCGTTAACAATGCGTTAAACAATCTAGCTGCTCGAGGTATCGCAACGGGTTTTGATTTCTTAAACCAAGAAGCAGGCTTTGGAATTGGTCTTACTCTTATCGAGTATGACGAAACCTTTTCTTATGGCCGAACCTTTTTTGTGGGGCTTTTAAACACGGCGCTAGTCTCTGTGCTAGGCATTGTGTTAGCTACTGTTCTCGGATTTGTCATCGGTATTGCTCGACTTTCTTCTAACTGGCTAGTTAGTCGATTTGCTGCAGTGTATATCGAGATTTTCCGAAACATTCCTTTATTGTTACAGATCTTCTTCTGGTACTTTGCGGTCCTTCAAGCCTTACCTTCCGCTCGTCAAAGTATGAGCCTAGGTGAAGCTATTTTCTTAAATGTTCGCGGCCTTTACTTCCCTGCTCCAGTGTTTGGAGAAGGCAGTAGCGTGGTGATCGGCGCTTTTATACTCGGTATTATTGCGACCATCATTATTAATATTTGGGCTAAGAACAAACAAAAGCTTACTGGTCAACAAACACCAATGTTTCGCATTGGTTTGGGTTTAATCGTTGTCCTTCCTGTTGTTGTATTTTTTGTTATGGGCATGCCTATCACGGCAGAGTACCCCGTTCTTAAAGGCTTCAACTTTAAAGGTGGTATCAGTATTATTCCTGAGCTCGCGGCTTTGACTCTTGCTTTAAGTATCTATACCGCTTCCTTCATTGCTGAAATCGTTCGTTCAGGCATTAATGCTGTAAACCACGGTCAAACCGAGGCAGCAATGTCTCTTGGATTACCTAAATCTCGCACATTAAAACTGGTCGTTATTCCTCAGGCCATGAGGATCATCATTCCACCACTCACCAGTCAATACCTTAACCTGACAAAGAACTCTTCTTTAGCTATGGCGATAGGTTACCCAGATTTAGTATCTGTGTTCGCTGGTACTACGTTAAACCAAGTTGGACAAGCCATTGAAATCATCGCAATGACTATGGCCGTTTACCTAACCTTGAGTTTGGTGACGTCTGCATTGATGAACTTGTACAACAAGAAAGTTGCATTGGTGGAGAGGTAATATGTCACAGCATCAATTTCAACCGGACCTTCCGCCGCCAGCCAATACTGTTGGTGTGGTAGGTTGGTTACGAAAGAATCTATTTAATGGCCCAGTTAACTCTCTACTAACGATTGTTTTAGGCTACTTTGCTCTCTCTCTACTTTGGTATGTGTTCGATTGGGCTATTCTCAAAGCAGATTGGGTTGGTACCACTCGCGACGCTTGTTCTAGAGAAGGCGCGTGCTGGGTGTTTATCAGCGTTCGCTGGGAACAGTTCATGTATGGATTCTACCCTCAAGCTGAGTTATGGCGCCCTCGCCTGTTCTACGCAACACTGGCAATTTTCGTTGCTTTGCTTGCTTATGAGCGAACGCCTAAACGTTTATGGATTTGGTTGTTCTTCGTCAACATCTATCCTTTCATCGCCGCTGGCCTCTTATACGGTGGTGTGTTTGGGCTTGAAGTCGTAGAAACACACAAATGGGGTGGTCTACTTGTCACACTGATCATTGCTCTTGTGGGTATTATCGTCTCTCTACCTATTGGTGTAGCATTAGCATTAGGTCGACGTTCAGAGATGCCGATTATTCGCAGTATCTGTACTGTTTATATCGAAGTATGGCGTGGCGTTCCGCTTATCACTGTTCTGTTTATGGCGTCGGTAATGCTGCCGTTATTTTTCTCAGAAGGTGTAGAAACTGACAAGCTGATTAGAGCATTGATTGGTGTTGTCATGTTCAGTGCAGCTTATATGGCGGAAGTTATTCGTGGTGGTCTACAGGCTATTCCAAAAGGCCAATATGAAGCAGCAGACGCTTTAGGTCTTACTTATTGGAAAAAAATGGGGCTTATTGTGCTACCGCAGGCACTTAAGATTACCATTCCTTCAATCGTAAACACCTTCATCGGTTTATTTAAAGATACCAGTCTAGTACTCATCATTGGTATGTTTGATGTACTGGGTATTGGTCAAGCCGCAAACACCGACCCCGAGTGGCTTGGTTTTGCTACGGAAAGTTATGTATTTGTCGCGTTAGTGTTCTGGGTGTTCTGTTTTGGCATGTCGAGATACTCGATTTGGCTAGAGAACAAGCTGCATACCGGTCACAAACGATAAACGGAAATTCGAGGACGTATTATGACGCAACAAGAAGATTACATGATCCAATTAAAGGACATGAACAAGTGGTACGGCGAGTTTCACGTACTGAAAAATATCAACCTTGACGTTAAAAAGGGTGAAAAAATCGTAATTTGTGGCCCTTCCGGTTCAGGTAAGTCAACGATGATTCGTTGTATTAACCGATTAGAAGAGCATCAAGCAGGACACATTTTTGTCTCTGGTAACGAATTGACTGAAGACCTGAAAAACATCGAAGCGGTGAGACGTGAAGTGGGCATGTGCTTCCAACACTTTAACTTGTTCCCTCACCTCACGGTGCTGGAGAACTGCACGCTTGCTCCTATTTGGGTCAAAAAGATGCCAAAAGAAGAAGCGGAAGCCATTGCGATGAAATATCTTGAGCGCGTTAAAATCCCAGATCAAGCTGACAAATATCCTGGTCAGCTATCTGGTGGACAGCAGCAACGCGTAGCTATCGCTCGCTCATTGTGTATGAACCCGCAGGTTATGTTGTTCGACGAGCCAACGTCAGCTCTCGACCCAGAAATGGTTAGAGAAGTACTGGACGTAATGGTAGAACTCGCAGAGGAAGGAATGACCATGCTGTGTGTAACGCACGAAATGGGTTTTGCAAAAGAGGTTGCCGACCGAGTGATATTTATGGATGCCGGGGAGATAATCGAAGAGAACAATCCTGTTGATTTCTTTGAAAATCCGCAATCAGATCGAACGCAAAACTTCCTAAGTCAGATACTTCATCACTGATTGCTCTGGATGAGAAATGGCGACTTTTTTAAGTCGCCATTTTTACATTGTTTTGCCATTTGCAACGTAGAAATATCGTGTTACAACTTACTACACACTTAACCAATTATTTTTATTATGATTTTGTTCAATGACTTGTATTTGTGGACTTGATTTTTCGAACAAACAGCCCCATAAATAGTCATATAAGTAAAGACAATCATCTATGAGGAAGATTATGAACGATCCTATGGTATCTCGCAGTTCATCTCAAGCGAGTGTACTGCAAACTAACAAAGTATTGCGAAATACTTACGCGCTGCTATCTATGACGCTACTTTGGTCTGCGGTCGTTGCAGCATTTTCTATGGCTATGAACCTGCCTCGCCCAGGTTTGATTATTATGCTGGTTGGCTTCTACGGTTTGCTTTTCCTTACTGAAAAGAACCGCAACAACAGCATGGGCTTGGTATTTACGTTCCTATTTACTGGCTTCCTAGGTTACACAATCGGTCCTATCCTTAACGCTTATGTTGGCGCAGGTATGGGCGATGTTATTGTGACCGCTTTAGGTGGTACTGCTCTAGCGTTCTTAAGCGCGTCGGCTTACGCACTAACAACCAAACGTGACCTATCGTTCCTTAACGGTATGCTTCTAGCTGGTTTCGTTGTGCTGTTGGTAGGTATGGTTGCAAACATCTTCCTACAAATGCCAATGCTATACCTAGCGATGAGCGGAATGTTTATCCTGTTCTCAACAGGCGTTATCTTGCTTACAACTCAGCAAATTGTTCGCGGCGGTGAGACTAACTACATCTCTGCAACTGTAAGCTTGTATGTCTCTATCTACAACATCTTCATCAGCCTACTATCTATCCTAGGTATTATGAACGACGACTAATCAAGTCGCTGGATGTTAAGGAAAGCCCAAGACACGTTCTTGGGCTTTTTTGCATCTAAATACTGATTAAAACCACCCTACCACTCTTGAAAAAAAGCGTGTAACTAAGCTAACCTTGCCACGTGTTTCAATTACAAGATCAAAAACATGTTTGAATTTAACGGTAAAACCATCGAAACTGACGCCGAAGGGTATTTGCTCAATCATCAAGATTGGGAGCCTGCGATGATCGAAACTCTAGCACAAGAGGAAGGTATTGAACTGACCGATGCACATCTAGAGGTTGTAATGTTTGTTCGCGACTTTTATGTGGAGTTTAACACCTCACCAGCGGTACGAATGCTGGTAAAAGCAATGGAAAAGGCACATGGTCCGGAAAAAGGAAACAGTAAATATCTTTTCAAGCTGTTCAAAAAAGGCCCGGCAAAGCAAGCTACAAAACTTGCAGGTTTACCAAAGCCTGCAAAGTGCTTATAAGTACTCAGAGAATTTTAAAACCACTGTAAACAGTACTTTGTTCACAAGGCTCTTTGGTCACCGAATCAACCGTTGCGGTCCTTGGGCCTTGCATTAGCCATTCACACAAAGCTTCAACTTTAGTTTGATCACCACATGCAACCACCTCAACCGAGCCATCATATAAGTTTTTAGCATACCCAGTCAGTCCCAGTTTTAACCCTTCATGACAAGTGTGGTAACGAAACCCTACTCCTTGAACCATGCCTTTCACAACAACCTTCTGACAAATTTGAGTCATATCTTCTCTCCTGCATGAACAGCGTGCTAAGCTGATTTTAGTTCATCTATACAGTTTCTAAATCAGGTTAACGGAACTCTATTTGCATTTGTTTGAATCTTCACACAAAATAGCCAACCTTTTCTCTGTTTCAACTTCGTAAGGCATCCTATGGCTCCAGCTATTCATCTTGTTAAAGGTCGCGACAAATCACTTCGACGCAAACATCCTTGGATTTTCTCTAGAGGTATTTCTCATGTTGACGGCCAGCCGTCACTTGGCGAAACAGTCGACGTGTTCGCTAGCAATGGCGAGTGGTTAGCTAAGGCTGCATACTCCCCTAACTCTCAGATTCGAGCACGTGTATGGAGCTTTGAAAAGCAAGATATTGACGTTAGCTTTTTTGTCAGCCGTATCAAGCAAGCTCAGTTACTAAGGGAAGACATTATTGAACGAGATGGCTTGACCGGATATCGCTTGATAGCTGCAGAGTCTGATGGTTTACCGGGTATTACCATCGACCGCTATGAAAACTTCCTAGTTTGCCAATTGCTCAGTGCTGGAGCAGAATTCCAAAAGGATGCCCTTGTAGAAGCACTTACGCAGTGCTTCCCAGAATGCTCTATTTACGAGCGTTCTGATGTATCGGTTCGTAAAAAAGAGGGATTAAGAGAACGCACGGGTGTATTGCATGGGGAAACACCATCAAAGCCAGTCGTCATCGAAGAAAATGGCGTAAAAATTAGCGTCGATATCATTAACGGACACAAAACGGGGTTCTACTTGGATCAGCGCGATAGCCGTTATCAAGCACAGAAGTATGTAAAAGATAAAGAAGTACTAAACTGCTTCAGTTATACCGGTGGATTTGGACTTTATGCATTAAAAGGCGGTGCCAAGCGTGTCATTAACGCCGATGTTTCTCAACTGGCTCTTGATACCGCGAAACACAATGCCGAGCTGAATGGTTTCACTGAGAAGAAAAAAGCGGTGTTCCTCAATGCAGATGTCTTCAAGTTATTGCGTGAATACCGAGATCAAGGAACCAAGTTTGATGTAGTTATCATGGATCCGCCAAAGTTTGCCGAATCGAAAGCTCAACTCAATGGCGCTTGTCGCGGCTACAAGGATATCAATATGCTAGCAATGCAGATCTTGAAGCCCGGTGGTACCCTTTTGACTTACTCTTGCTCAGGATTAATGGACGGCGCATTATTCCAAAAAATAATCGCAGACGCCGCTGTAGATGCTAACCGTTCTGTTAAGTTTGTAGAACGATTTGAACAAGCCGCAGACCACCCAACAGATACCGCTTACCCGGAAGGCTTCTACTTGAAAGGGTTTGCTTGTAAAGTCCTCTAGACCTAAAGCACTTTAGAGTCAAGACTCTACATCATTTTCTAAGCCATTCTTTTTTCGAAAAGAATGGCTTTTTTGATTGAGCTGTCTCAAAAATAAGACATTTTTTCATTTCCTTAATTGAATTAACGAATTTCTCTACTATTTTCAATAGTATGTGGCAATGTATAACAAAGCCAACATCTAGCCTGTACCTACCCCTCTTTAGGTTCAAGGTGTGATCGAGCTAGGTTGAAAGAACAAGGTTGTGCGCTATAGTAATTCTATAGCGTGTTACCTAAGTTTATGACTTAACTCGAATAAATAGTAGTGAGTAGAAGTGATGAATTTGCAAGCTCAAAACCAAAAATCAGCAATTCGTCTAGCCAAGGATTAAGGAGAATAACATTGAACAGGTTCACTCTAACAGCAGCCGCTTGTTTTGTAGCCCTTAGCCTTCCGGTTAGCAGTCAAACATTAGAGCAAGCAGTGGCAAACACACTTGCTACTAACCCTGATATTAAAGCCGCTTATAATGAATACGTTAGTAAACGATATGACGCAGAAGCTTCTGTGGGGGCGTATCGACCTAAAGTCGACTTGGACGGTGGTATCGGCTACGAAAGAACGGATTATGACCGTGAAAACTCTTTAAATAGTCGAAACGAGAACTTAACTCGAAAGGAAGTTGGTATTAGTCTTACTCAATTGATTTGGGATGGTAACGAGACATTAAACGATATGGATCGAACTGCTGCGGAAGCAGAGTCTGTGAGATACCAATTACTAGCGGATGCCTCAGACATTGCGCTTGAAGTTGCTCAGATTTATCTCGACGCGACCAAAGCCTACGAGATATTGGCTCTCTCTGAAGCTAATCTAGAAGTACACAAGAAAATATATAAAGACATTAAAAAGCGTGTTGACTCAGGTATTGGTTCAACCGCAGACCTTTCACAAGTCGAAGCTCGTATTGCAAAAGCTCATGGTAACTTACTCGCCGCGCAGAACAACCTTTTCGATACACATACGCAGTTTAAACGCCTAGTAGGGCAAGCCCCTTTGGGCCTCAAATATCCTAGAGCTGATGAAGTCGCTATTCCACCAACCGTAGATGACGCACTAAAAATCGCCATGGAACATCACCCTGTAATCAAAGTCTCTCAGGTGGATGTAGACTCTGCTCGTTTTCAATACCAACAAACTAAAGGGGTTAACTACCCTACCTTCTATATCGATGCGGGCCATAACTGGCGTGACGATGCCGGTGGTAATATCGGTACCGATAATGAAACTCGCGCTATGCTACGAATGCGTTACAACTTATATAATGGCGGCTCAGATTCCGATCGTACTGAAGCTGCAGCGTACCAACTCAATAAAGCCAAAGACTTCCGTGACAGAACCTACCGCATGGTTGAAGAAGGATTAAAACTCTCTTGGACAGGTTTAGAGTTCACCATTCAACAACGTGAATTTTTGTCCGATCACGTAGACTCTGCTTCTGACACTGTTGTTGCTTACCAAAAACAATACAAGATAGGCAAACGTACTCTTCTTGATGTTCTTAACACCGAAAACGAACTGTTCGAGGCTCGTAAAGGATATTTAGACGCTAAATACGCTGAGCAATTTGCTCGCTATCGAGTGATGAATGCTACTGGCGATTTACTTGCAGCATTACGAGTTGACACTCCAAAAGAGTGGAACGAGAAGGTGGAGTATTAATATGAAACTACAGACCAAATTACTACTATGTGGCCTTGTTTCTCTGCCGCTTTTTGCATCAGCAACAACGCCTGAAAATGATAAATACGACTACATCGCAACTCCTCTTGCCGATCAAAAAGCCGATTTAATCGACGATGATGGTGATGGCGTTATTAATGCCCGTGACTTGTGTATTGCAACTCCGGAGGGCGCTGCGTTAGATAACGATGGTTGTGAACAATATGTCGACGTGTCGAATACGATGGCGTTGAGAATTTTGTTTGATAACGCGTCAACATATATCAAACCAGTATTCCAAACACAAATCAGCCAAATGGCAAACTTCTTAAAGGAGTACCCAGATACCACTATTGAAATTCAAGGCTATGCGAGTGTAGTTGGTAACCCAGAGAAGAACTTGGTACTTTCGAAGAATCGCGCTGAGGTTGTTCGTGAAGCGATCATCAACAACGGTATTGCCCCAGAACGCCTAACTATTGTGGGCTATGGCGATACCCAGCCAGAAGAGCTTGGTGATACCGAGTTTGCACATGCGATGAACAGAAAAGTGGTTGCTTCCGTTGTTGGTTATAAAGGTGAAGTAGAAAAAGAATGGACTATCTTTACTACTATCGGTAAATAGTTCACTCTTCACTCAGTTAAACTAAGAGCGCTATGTATTAGCGCTCTTTTTGTTTTATTTCATTTAGATATTCGGTATCTCATGCTAACCTTGTAGCAATTCTTATTAAGAGTATAAAGTGATGAGTAAATTAACTTCAGATATCGAACAAAACCTTAACCTGTTTATTGAGGAAACCACCCAAAACCAGCTTGTTTGGGGCCTGCGTAATGAAGATGGTTGGTTAGCGTGCGATTCTACTGAGTTCGAAAACACAGAAGTTATGCCGTTTTGGTCGTCTGAGGAAGACGCAAAAACACACAACGTTGAAGAGTGGGCTGATTTTGAAGTGTTACACATCCCACTTGATATCTTTGTAGAAGATTGGCTACTAACTCTCGATGAAGATGGTGTGCTAATCGGTACCAACTGGAACAGTCAGCTAGACGGTAAGGAAATGGAACCATCAGCTATCGCTAAGTTGTACTTAAACGCTAAGTAAACGAAAAAATAGAGGCTTTCAGCCTCTTTTTTTTATTCTGACTTCTCGTTCAGAGAAGCCATCACTTCGGACTTATTCTCTAAATAATGATTCAGTCCGTTCGCTCGAAGATCACAAGATGGACAATCTCCACAACCGTCGCCAATAACGCCGTTATAGCAGGTTAACGTTTCTTCTCGGATTAAAGATAGCGCATTAAACTTATCAGCCAGCGCCCAAGTCTCTGCCTTATCTAACCACATAAGTGGCGTAACAATATCAAACTCTCTGTCCATCCCTTGCACCAAAGCGCTATTCATAGCTTTGATAAAGTCATTTCGACAGTCAGGGTAGCCAGAAAAGTCCGTTTCACATACACCGGTAATGACAGCTTGCGCGCCGATTTGATAGGCGTAAATACCCGCCAGTGTCAGAAACAGTATATTGCGACCCGGCACGAATGAATTCGGCAGACCATTTTCTTGAAGCTCGTGCGAGACAGGAATATCGTCACGAGTTAATGAGCTAATCGCAAGCTCGTTGAGCAAGCTAACGTCCATGACTTTGTGTGCTTTCACGTTGAGCTTGTTTGCCAATGCTTCCGCTACTTCAATCTCTAGCTTATGGCGTTGGCCATAATCAAACGTAATTGCATGTACTTCATCGTACTGCTCAAGTGCTTGGACCAAGCAAGTTGTTGAATCTTGTCCACCACTAAAAACGACTACTGCCTTTTTCATCAATATCTCCTCGTCCTTTAAGCAATACTTAAATATTTATGTGTTTGAACTGATAAACGCCAATTTCTCTGAATACAAGTTTCAATACACAACTCAGTTGCACGTGGCTTCTGGCTGATTGGCTGAAGCGCAATAACCACATCACTCTTTAACTCTACACCCTGTAAAAGCTCATCTAATTGGTCGACGTTTTTTTGCGTCGCAACTGGGTGCTTGATTTCATCAGCACGTTCTAACGACGAGGAAAGTACAGGAAGTTTTCCCTTCATTGCCACCTTTGGTGACACCGTAACCCAGGTTACTGGCGTGACTCTTATTTCTGAAGTACCGCTGGTTTCGATTTGGCAACGACATCCAATGGCTTCAAAGGCTTCACATAACGCGCTTAGATCATACTCACAAGGCTCGCCTCCAGTAATCACAATGTGCTTTGCGTTAAACTGCTGCGATTGATACATAGCCACAATTTCCGCTGCGTCGACATCGCTCCACGTAGGGCTATCACCTTGTTTAGTTATGATTTCTCCAAACGAACGCTGGTCTTCATTATTCGCATCCCATGTCTGCTTCGTATCACACCACGAACAGCCTACGTTACAAATTTGAAGTCGGATAAATACCGCCGGGACGCCGGTAAACATGCCCTCACCCTGGATGGTTTCAAACATCTCGTTGATTTTAAATCGAGTATTACTCATCAAATCATGCCAATTATATAAGATGAGCAGACCTTAAAGGATGCGACCAAGAAATTCAATACAAAGTGTCATACTAAATCTCTGGTAGTGTAACGCGCTTTTTCATATCCTAGAGGCGTTTGATTTATTTCTTTTTTAGGTAAGTAACGTGTATAAACTCATTGCCATCGATATGGATGGAACCCTACTAACATCTGATAAAAAAATCTCTCCGCGTACTAAACAAGCTATCCAATCTGCCAAACAACAAGGCGTACAAGTGGTGCTTGCATCTGGTCGCCCTCTCAACGGTATGTTAGATGCCCTTAATGAGCTTGGTTTGAACGGTGAAGAAGATTATGTCATCCATTTCAATGGTACCTTTGTACAGAAGGTAGTATCAGGTGACATACTTCATCAACAAATCATCGATGGTCGTCGCGCTAAAGAAGTAGCGAACCTAGCGAAACAGCTCGGCCTGCATTGCCATGCCTTTAGCCGCGAATTGGGTTTGATTGCTACAGAAGCGAATCCTTACACCGACCACGAAGCTGAGATCAATAAGCTAGATATCACCATCTATGATTTTAATAAGCTAGAGGATGATCACGAGATCATCAAAGCGATGATTGTTGGTGAACCAGCTCTACTAACTGAAGGCATCGGTAAAATCCCAGCGCGCTACCACGACGACTATACCATTGTACAAAGCGCCCCATTCTTCCTTGAGTTTTTGAACCCTTTAAGCAACAAAGGTGAAGGTGTTAAAGTTATTGCCGATCACTTAAATATCCCGTACGAACAAACCATGTGTTTTGGTGATGCAGAAAATGACCATCATATGATCAAATTCGCTGGTAAAGGTGTTGCGATGGCGAACGCCATGCCAGAAACTAAATCCATTGCCGACTATATTACTGACAGTAATGACGATGACGGTGTAGCTAAAGCCATTGAAAAGTTTGTGCTATAGTTTTCATTGTGTTGACTAGGTAACATACTGTTTTAAGGAAAAAATATGACTTATCGCCTCCTACTTAACGGAAAGAAAGCTGCTCAAGATGATATTAGAGAAGCCATCTATCAACTCCGTGGTGAAGGTTACCCTATAGAAGTCCGTGTGACTTGGGAAGGAGGCGATATTGAAAGATTAGTACAAGAAGCGGCGGATCAAGGCGTCTCTCGGCTCATTGCTGGAGGTGGCGACGGAACCATAAACGAAGTAGTCGATGCACTTCTAAAAAACAATATCACCACAATGGAAGTTGCGGTTTTGCCACTTGGAACCGCTAACGACTTTGCGACCGCCTGCTCCATCCCAACCAATTCTGCTTACGATGCCTTGCTATTAGCTGTTTCGGGAACGTCTAAGCCAGTTGATGCAGCGAGAGCGAATGACCGTCACTTTGTGAATATCGCTACAGCTGGGTTTGGTGCGCAAGTTACAGCAAACACACCTATTGCCCTAAAAAACTTCCTTGGCGGAGGAGCTTACACGCTCGCAGGCCTCGTTCAAGCCATCAACTTCCAACCTTTTAAAGGCACGGTGAAGTTTGATGGTCAAACTGTCACAAGCAATGTGGTTGTCGGCGCTATTTGCAATGGCAGAATGGCCGGTGGTGGCCAAGCGCTCTCTCCAACCTCCTTTATCAACGACGGCTATTTAGATGTGGTGTCGCTTGAGGAATTCACCCCCAGCGATATCCCTGCCGTAATTGAGGAGTTGATGCAAGATGATGGTTATAGTGGAACGTTCGTTAAACGTAATCAGGTAAAAACCATTGAATGGATTTCCGATGGTATCATGCCTGTAAATTTAGATGGTGAACCTATCGAAGCTACCAATATCGAGTTTTGTGTGCTGCCAAACACAATCCAATTGGTTTTACCAGAGCACTGCCCAATGCTAGTTAGTCACTGATTTTCAGCTTAATGTAAGTAACAAAAAAGCGACCATTTCTGGTCGCTTTTTTCAATCCAATCAACTCTACTTGATGTTAAGGAATGCTGCACCACGAACACCACCAGAATCGCCGTGCTTCGCTTTGACGATTTTCGGACACTTCGCCACAGACATTAGATATTTAGGGATACGCTTAGGCATTTCTTCATAAATAAGGTCGTAGTTAGATAGACCACCACCTAAAGTAACCACATGCGGATCGTTGCCCGTGAAGATGTTAGCGAAACAAATAGCCAAAAGTTCCATGAACATATCAACGAACTCAGTAGCATCGACGTCACCGGCTTCACGTGCTTTAATTATGTCGATAGCTTTCTTCTTTTCGCCGTAATAATTTGCATAAAGTAGCTCGAATCCACGTCCAGATAGGTAGTTATCTAAGCACCCTTTCTTACCACAGCCACAATCAAGAAGCGGCGCTTTTTCACCAAGGTGGAACCAAGCATCAATAGGCAGTCGCATATGACCTAGTTCACCAGCTACGTGGTTACGACCAGAGAACACTTTGCCTTCGTAGATCAACCCACCACCAAAGCCAGTTCCAAGAATTAGACCCATTACAGATGGAGCATCTTTCAGTTCGTCATCCCATGCTTCAGACAATGCAAAGCAGTTTGCATCATTCTCAAGTTTCACTTCGCGACCAATCTTCGCTTCTAAGTCACTACGCAGAGGTTTGCCTTTCGCACATGCAATGTTTACGGTGAGTACAGTTCCGTCTTCAGCGTCTTCCATACCAGGCAGACCAAGACCTACTTTACCTTCGGTTCCAAGTTCTGCATCGTACTTAGCCACTAAACCTGCTAGGGTCTCTACTAGTAGCGCATAATCATCGCCTGGTGTAGGTACACGTTCTGTCGCAACGCGTTCAAGTTTTTCATTAAATGCACCAAATTCAATTTTAGTGCCACCGACATCAAAGCCGTAATACATGCAACTCTCCTTGCTAACCTCAACTTGAGGCAAAAAATAGATAACTGTTGGCATTATCCATATCCCTACCCCCTCAAACCGTGACGTAGAGCGGATTTATGCCCTTGTTCGAACTGCTTGTTCAACAAGCCATCACATTAGAACTGGAACTTTAGAGCGAGTTCTCGTTTTTTATTAGACCTATGAAATTATTCAGTGCTGGTCGCGACAAATCTGGAGAGAGACGCGTTTTGCTCAACATGTAACTTTCGCGGAAAACCGCGAACCATTCTCTCAATATCATCGAATGACTCAATGACCCGAATTGCTCAAAGACAATACTCGCAACTTCTGCGGTAGCAAGATGATCTTCGTTCTCTGACTTTCGCATCATATAGTTAGACAAAGCATCAGGCTTAATCGAACACACAGGGAACTGATTGAGATATGGTGACTTTCTAAACATACGTCTAGCCTCACGCCAACTGCCATCCAAAAGGATAAACAAGAGTTTCTTAGTTCCCTCTGCTTCGAACTGGTTTTGGTCGATTAAACGCTTTTTATCATCAACATAATCTTCTGGAAAGATTATGACGGGTTGATAGGTCTCATCTTTTAGCAGTGCAAGGAGTTCTGGTTGAGTTTCAGTTCGATGCCAAGGAAACGCATAACCTTCTTCGACCGTATCAAGTATCAGGCGGCCTGTATTACTTGGCTTCAGAATTTCCGCATCAGAAACCAACAGCAATACTGCAAAGTCATTGCTCGGTTTTGGCTGGTACTCACAAATACAATACTGTTGCGCAATTTGGCAGCTTTTACAACGTATGACTTTCGCTCCACGAGCATTAAATGGTTTAGTTGCCGCGGCTAGGCGCTCATCGTACATTTTATGGAAGGCGTGACGTCTCATTTTCATGGTATTCTAGCGAAAGGTGGCGGGATTCTACTCTGGTACACTTTGTAAGTAAAAGGAAACCCTATTCAATGGAACACAGTGACTCTATTCGATTGTCGATCTTTCTCTCTGTACTCATAATTTGTGCGGTGTGGGAGTGGTGTGTACCTAGAAAACATCGTACAAGGACACGACGTTTGCGTTGGATTAACAATCTCAGCCTAGTTGGCCTTAACTCTCTAATTCTCGCCTTAGTCATGCCACTTCTTGCCATAGAAGCTGCACTCTTTGCTCAGAAACATAGTATTGGGCTTTTTAACCAGTTCGAAGTGAATACATGGTTAATTGCCCCACTTTGCGTAGTGCTGTTGGATGCAGCAATCTACTTTCAACATATAGTCTTTCATCGCGTTCCAATCCTTTGGCGATTGCATAGAATGCATCACGCTGATCGGGATATCGACGTCACCACAGGTTCTCGATTCCACCCTATTGAAATCATCCTCTCCATGTGGATAAAAATAGTGATCGTGATTGCCTTAGGCGTACCTCCAATCGCAGTACTTATTTTCGAAATTGTACTCAATGCCAGTGCAATGTTTAACCATAGCAACGGCAAGTTGCCTTTGAAGTTTGATGCCTTGCTGAGAAAAGTTATCGTAACACCGGATTTTCACCGTGTTCATCACTCGGAAATCGTCAAAGAAACTCATTCCAACTTTGGCTTCTTTCTATCCATCTGGGACATCTGGTTTGGAACTTATCGTGCTCAACCTAAGTTGGGGCATGATGGCGTGGTAATCGGTATTCCAGCCTTTGTCGAGCCAAGAGAACAAAGGTTGGACAAACTGCTTACCCAACCTTTTAGGAACGATAAGAACGACGCTAGCCATTCTCAGTAGAACTAAGCTTGGTTCAATTGATATTTATGTAACATCGATTGCTGGTGGCCCGCAATTTCCGCTACTTGCTCAGCACTTTCTACCATGGACTCCAACTGCATGCTCGAATGTTCACCTTGCTCAGTAACCTGAACGATTGAGCGGCCTACGTCTGCCGTGGCACGCTCTTGTTGTTCAGTAGCCACAGAAACTTGCTCTGCCCTGTTACGGATCTGATTCACTGAATGGGCGATGTCAGTAAAAGACGTTTTTACTCGGTCGCTGGATTCCAAAGCAAAAGACATTTCTTTGCGTGACTCGACAACCGATTGACGTGAGTCTTGGGCTGCTTGGATGAGCTCCGACATCATTTGTCGAATGTTTGTGGTTTGTGCAGAAGTATCACTAGCGAGTTTACGAACTTCGTCCGCCACAACAGCAAAGCCTCTGCCCTTCTCGCCAGCCCTTGCAGCTTCAATAGCCGCATTTAATGCTAATAGATTAGTGTTATCTGCAATCCCACTGATCATATCCACCATCTCTTGTATCTGCTTCACTTTGCCATCTAGCTCAGTCATTGACGCTTCATTGTTGCCTAACGTCGTATCCAACATATGAAGCCGTTCTTGGTTGTCAGATACCGCTTCCAAACCAAGGTTGGCATAACTATCCGCTTGTTGAGAATCGTTAAACGACGCAGTCGTCACTTGAGCTATCTCCTTAATCGATGCTTCCAGTTCTGTAACCGTTGTCACCATGCTATCTAGGGAGGCGTTTTGTGAACGCAAACTCAGACGAGTTTCCTCTGCCGCGCCGTGACTTATCTCCGCCGTTTGATAGAGTGTTTCACAGTTTCTCGTTACCACCTCAATCGAATCATGAGTCGACTCGATAACTTGGTTCAACTTTCTGGCGATATCTTGCATTTCAGCAGGACCCGCTAGCATCACTTTGCCCGTTAGTTCGTATTCTGTGAGCCCTTTCAATTGAGAGATGATGTTCTTTAAAGGTCGATTTATCCATCGACGCAGAGAGAAGAAGATTACGACGATTGTTGCAATTAGAAATGTTGTAGCAGCAATTAACCATTGTGAGGTTGTATCAAGAGTATGATTCACTACGGATTGACTATCTTTTATTAGTGTCGAGGCAGTATCAGAGATTTGCTGTAGGAGTTGTACCGTGTCATCGGCTATCACAACAGCACGTTCCAACTCCACTTTTTGCTTTTCAACCACTTCTAGCCTGTCGAGTATTTGACTTAGTACACCACTTTGTTTGAATCCGTCCTGAACCATTTCATATGGTGCAATAAGACTGGCAAACTCTTTGACTTCAGGGTGCCAATCAGAGAAGTCTGCAAATGCTAGGTTGATTCCAGCGATTCGATTACGCATTTCACGATATTCACTTTTCGCTTTACTCAGTTCTTCTTGCATCATCATGACTAAGAACGTGCTCTCCATTGAGCTAGCACTCGCAATAAATCGACTCGCCGCATCTGAAGACAATGGATTGTCTTGAGACAGAATTAAGCTAATACGATTCATTTCAGGGCCAATAGAACTTAACCCATAACGGAATCCCGTCACTTGCTTATCTATACGACCTTTCATTGCAATGAGTTGAGACTGAAACGCCAATACGGACTCAGTAACGGATTGCAATTCAGCTATTTTTTCCCTGAGTTGAGCTCTTTGATCTTGAGTCACGGCACTATCTATCTTTTTTGCAATCTCGAACAGACTATTGACCCGGGTTTCACTAAGGCTAGTCAGCAGCGCGATACGTTCCTGGATAGCATTTAACTCTGCCTCAGAAGATAACTGGCTTCCAAAGTTCAGTAACTTTACTTGTTCCAACGTATCTTGTGTTAAGGCTGCATTATTCATTGCCAGAGGGAGTACGCGATCCGATAAATTATCGAATTGATGTTTTACTTGTGTTAATCCACTTGAACTTAGCCAACTTAGAGCAATAAAGAAGATACAGATTAAAATGAATATTGTGCTGAGTGAGTGAATTATTGAGGTTGGACGTTTTCGTTGTGTTGACGATGTCATAGCGATTCCGTTGCATCAATCGTTAAATTGCGACCAAATTTCGTGGATAAATAGTACAAAACGATAATTTGGTATAAAATTATTCGGAAATGGTAGAGGCCGTTAATTACATATTTATTACACATAAATGTAAGCAGTGTGACAGATGAAAATTGTTAAAGTATTGATTCCATACGGTATAGTGGCATTATTGACGGCTTGTTCAAGCCAACCAAGCCAAGCACCACACACACAAGTTAATTATAGAAGTGCTGAAAATGCACCATTTTTGGCTGAATACAAGAAATGGCAAGGCGTTCCTTATCGACTTGGTGGCACCAATTATTCTGGAGTCGATTGCTCGGCATTTGTACAGGCTGTCTATCAAGATGCTTATGCTGTTAGCTTACCCAGAACCACTGCGCAGCAAGTTAAAATAGGTCACAAAGTAGCTTACAATAATGCTCAAAGCGGAGATTTAGTGTTTTTTAAAACGGGAAGAAAAACTAGACACGTAGGTATTTATTTAGGTGGGAATACATTTATGCATGCCTCAACATCTAAAGGTGTGGTCCTTTCTCGACTCGACAATCCTTATTGGGCATCAACATTTTGGCATTTTAGAAATATTCAGTAATAGGATGCCTCCCTCTCAAAGAAATAAAATACCCTGAGAGGGAACGATCCTTTTGTTAATTTCTTTAATCATATATTGCAACAGCAGTATCAAAAAGATTTTTGACTAACGCTATATACTCTTCAAGAAATGCAACCTGCTCATTGGTGGCAGGCTTGTTCCAAACTCCAGCCAATACTTCTTCTAAGTCTTGAATCACTAAATCTACTTCTTTTAGCAACTTAAATCGCACACTTGAATGAAGTTCTGGGTTTTGTTCAAACAACACCATAATGTTGGACGCGACCATGTCCGTGGACACATCTTCTATTGTTTCTTCGCCCGTATCTCCAGAAGTTGAAGTAAATACATCAAGATTCATGGCGAGATGTTCGATTAATGCCTGATAGCCGTCAGTATCTACAACCACGACTGAACTCCTAGCAATTGTTTAAATGACAAGAACTTAAACATAGCAAACCTAGTTCACGTTTGTAAGAACTAGTACGAAAAATCGCGCTGCACGTCAATGATTCTGTGCGCTGGCAGTATGTTATGTAGTCAATATTGTTCTACACTAGCCATAGATTGGCAGACGGGAGTAACTTATGTGGCAAGCGATTTCAGATCAGCTATCCGATGCACTCATGTTCAACTTTTCTATCAAAGAACGTGTCAAAATGAGCGGTGGCGATATTAACCAATGCTATATGATTAGCGATGGTGATCAGCGCTACTTCGTGAAAACCAATCACAAAGACTTCCTTGCTAAATTTGAGATTGAGGCGGATAACCTCAAAGCGCTCCGTGACACTAATACGGTTCATGTACCCGAGGTGGTGTTAATTAGCAAAACTAAAGAATGCGCGTTCATCATTCTTAACTACATCCCTGTCAAACCTTTAGACGTGAGTACTGCCAGTCATCAGTTTGGAATTGAGTTAGCAAAACTGCATAAATGGGGTGAACAAGCCGAATTTGGCTTTGATCAAGACAACTATATTGGTGCTACTTTACAACCTAATCAGTGGCATAAAAAATGGTCCCGCTTTTTCTCTGAACAACGTATAGGCTGGCAACTACAGCTACTTAAAGAGAAACAAATCAGCTTTACCGATATCGACCAGTTTGTCTCCCTTATCAACGAGCAGCTCTCTGGCCATAACCCTAAACCTTCTTTGCTGCATGGCGACCTTTGGAACGGCAATGTGGCTAACTCAGCCTTTGGGCCTATTTGTTATGATCCCGCCAGTTATTGGGGAGATCGAGAGTGCGATCTCGCTATGACAGAACTCTTTGGTGGTTTCAGGCAGGAATTTTATGACGGTTATGAAAGTGTACTGCCCATTGAGCCTATGTTCGAGTATAGAAAGCACATCTATAATCTCTATCATGTGCTCAATCACTGCAACCTTTTTGGGGGCAGCTACCTCGACCAAGCTGAAGAGCTAATCTCAACGATTCAAGCCTCTTAGAGGTTTACTCGACCTTCACCTCTTTATCTAATATCTCAAGCAACGAGGCGAAGCCAACATCATACGGGTCGGACACACCACTCGAATTAAGCCAGTTGGTGACTAAACCAACGGATTTAGCGGGTACTATGTCCTTGTCCCTTTGATCGCCGGTCATCGTCAACTTGTTTGCCGGGATACCTAACTTGCCTGCGATAAGCCGATAGAATTCTGCGTTATTTTTAGAAACGCCAAGATTGTTAAAACAGAAGTAGCCTGTGATGTATTGAGCTAAACCACCACGTTCAAATGCCTGTTTTATATCGATTTCATTAGAATCTTGTGCATTGGTCGCAACATAAATGGGATACTGCTTAGAAAGCGCTGACAACAACTCTACGGCACCAGAAACTACTTCAACATTTGACCAATCACACATTTTTCCAGTTTGTGTAGGGTCATCGACCATTAGAGTGTCACCCCAGTCAAACAAGTACACTCGGTCTCGACTCAACCAACGCTTGTAGAGCTCTTGCCACTCTTCACGCAAGACACCGTACTTTATCGAATCAAAGTACTCACCTAGGTAATAGCGAACTTTGCGCAGCCTTGCCTCTTGCGTCATTCCAAGCTTCTCGGCACATCGCATCATTCCAGGGTTTCCAGACCAAGTAGTAAAGCCTACTCGCTCGATCTCCAATGTTGCAAAAAGATGCTCCACCCATGGAATCAGCGCTTTCAACCCGATGCCCCTACCCCAAAGTGATGAGTCGTAAATGGCCACACCAGCTTCAAGCCAACGCGTGTTTTCATCTTCCCAATAGTAGCTAACACTGCCTATTGCTCGCCCCAAATAATCTATAACCAAGCCTGTGTTACCATCTAGGAACTTTTGGAACTGTTGCTGCTTAAATTCGGATAGTGTTGGCCGAACATAACCGAAGTAAGGGCCGTTGTATTTCGTCCACTCTTCGTCAGCCGTCATAAGTTGATAAAGCGGCTCTAGATCTTCGGTTGATGCCTTGCGTAAGGTAATATCCTGAAACCTTAGTTTGGTATTATGCATCGAATATCCTTGTCTAATCATTAAGATACTTCCAACTGTCTGCACCATCAAAATAGCGAATGTGTATGGTACTTGTCTCTTCTGGGGTCACCATTTTGAAATTGATAGCAACTTTCTGGGTTGGCGATTTATCCGTTGAAGTGTAATGCGTCACGCATCCGCATTCTGGACAGTGGTGAAAGTCGATAAAACCATCACCCCATTGATACGCCTTTGTCGGTTGACGTAATACTGAAACTGTCACCGAATCAGGCTCATAATAGCCCCACAATGTTCCATAACGACGACATACAGAGCAGTTGCAACTTGTTAAATTCGCCGGCCAGTTGGCAAAACTGAGAGTTATATTTCCGCAATGACATTGCGCGTTATGGTGAGACATTATTTCTTCCCTATTTACATTAACGATATCTAGCTAGGTTATAAAATTAAGTTAAGGGCGATGGATAACATAATAGCACCAACAAAGAGCTCCAATACTTTCCATGATATTGGTTTATGAAAGATAGGCGTTAGCAGTCGAGCACCGTACCCCAAGGAGAAAAAGAACACAAAGGAAGCCATCACAGCACCGAGCCCGAAAGAGAACTGATTCGGAGCATATTGGGTGGAAATAGAGCCTAGCAAAACAACGGTATCTAGATAGACATGTGGGTTTAGCCAAGTTAGCGCTAAGCAAATCAGAATGGTTTTTAGCAAACTTGCACTTGAATCACCTTCAGGGTCGAGTTGATGTTTGCTTTTGAAAGCAGAACGCAAACTTTGGATCCCGTATACAGTAAGAAAAGCAGCCCCCGCATAACGAGCTACTATTTCGATTTGAGGAAACCGCTCAATAATGACACCGAAGCCGCCGACACCCGCAGAAATGAGAATGGCATCAGAAACTGCACATACAGAACACACTGCAAATACATAGTGTTTCTTTAGCCCTTGTTTTAGAACAAACGCATTTTGAGCACCAATTGCAAGTATCAACGACAGACCCAAGGAAAAGCCTGTCAAAAAAGTCGTTACATCCAAGTAAACCTCACAATCCTTTATCGAGGAGAGGTTATCTTGTAACGCGTAATTAATTGAATTTCAAGCTATGTTTCGTTCTCGTGTCTTACTGTTACAAACACATCATCACTGTCTAATGTGACCTCAAACAAGATTGGTCGACAACATACATAGCAGTCTTCAATATACTCTTGCTCATCAACGGAACAGTCAATTGATGTTTCAAAAGCCTCCCCACAATACGGGCAGTTTACTCGCCACTCTTTTAATGCTTCCATCGATTACACTCATGGTAGGTTTTATCAAAGTGTAGAATCGTAAAAAGAGATACTCAAATATGGCAGTCAGAGATATTTGTCGTCCAAAGTGCTCAATACTAACGCAGTGCTGCTACTCATATCTTAGCGTTGATAAAACTAACGACGCCTTTTTGTATGCCACGCCTTTTTTGTAAAATATGTCTCCTTCAATAACCATTCCAAATCTCTTATAGAAATCCAGCGCAGACTCCCTTGCATCGCACCAAAATACCTCAATATTTTGCCTTTCAAGCATGTTCAAGACAAACTCGATGACCTGTGAGCCAATACCCTGACCTTGGTAATCAGGAAGCGTTGCAAATTTACGCAACCTACCTTGATTACCATCGATAAATATCGAAGCAACGCAGACCAACTTATTACTCACAGATGCGCCGATATGTATCGCTCGGTTATCTCCTTCTACCAGCGAGCTCTCTATTGGTAAATCGGGCCACAGAACTTGCTGACGAATAGGTAGGACCTGTTCGAGTTCAACTAAAGATATTTTCACCACGTTATTATTACCCACTTTTTAATTTAACCAAGCGAGAGTTGCGGAAATTAGCAGAGGGAAAACGCCTGCAACAAATAAAGAAAAACCAAAAGAGTAGTTTTGTCGATAGTGCTTATGTTTTTCAGCTTCAAGATTATGGTCTCTAACCATTGCTCTCATCTTTTGTGACACAACATCGACGTCATAGGTTCGGCTTATTCTTCCTCCATCCCAAGCTAAACCAGCCACGCCCCATAACACGATAGCGACGTAAAATGAGAAATCAGAAAGTTCGGATGTTTTCAACATAGGGAAAATGTAGCCAGCTATGCAGACCACAATCCCTGAACTTATATTCGCTATGAAAACGAAGCGAAATAGAGAGCCCATATTCAAAAGGCTTCTTTCAATCCGATCATGTTCATCTTGTCAGCGATTTCGTCATAAACACGCTATTAGGGTCAAGCGAGTAGCTAGCAAATGGTTCACACTCTACAAAGCCATCTCTTTGATATAGGTTTCTTGCTGGTTCGAAAAATGCTTCGGTTCCTGTCTCTAAACTCAGTCGTGTCAAGCCGTTTTCTGAGGCCTTACTGGTTAGATGAGCAAGCAGTTTTCTTGCTACTCCCTTGCCACGAGCACTCTCTGTCGTGCGCATCGATTTTATTTCACCATGTCCCGACTCAATGGTTTTTAAGGCTATACATCCTGCCAAATCATCTTCAAACCATGCAGTCCAGAACGTAATCTCTGGCTGACGAAGAGCATCAATATCAAGAGCATGAACACTTTCTGGAGGAGAAGTCGCGTACATGTCATCCAAATGAGCTTGTAAAAGGGCTTTTATTTCTGGACCTGTCAAATCATCCTTAATTATTTTCACTTTCTTTCCTTAACTAGATTTACAATATTGGCTTTCCACGTAGGGACTTCTTCTGCCCTTGCTTCTTCTTATTATCCACGCGTCTTATTTGCGATGAACGAGTTGGCTTTGTTGCACGACGTTTCTTTTGCACGACCATCACTGACCGAATCAAATCAGCTAGCCTCGCAAGTGCGTCTTCCCGGTTTTTCTCTTGAGTACGATGTGATTGCGCTTTAATCACAATGACACCTTCCTTAGAGATTCTAGAGTCGTTGCTTGCAAGCAAACGTTCTTTATATATCGCGGGTAGTGTCGAGCGTCTAATATCAAAACGTAGATGGATAGCAGTGGAAACCTTGTTAACATTCTGACCACCGCTCCCCATCGAACGAATTGCATTTAGCTCGATTTCCCAATCTGCCAACGTTACCGTATTAGAAATCTGTAACATGCTGAATTTAAACTGAGTAATCGAACACGATAATGTCGTCTAAAATCGGTCTGAACACCGATTTTAGAGCATCATGTTCGGGGTGAGGCAGATAGTTCTGTCGACCACTTTCATCCTTGAATGTCATCATTACGCTGTGCGTATAGGATTTATTTTTACCTTCTGGGCTATCGTTCACACCCCACTCTAGCGCTTCCACTCCTGCTATTTTTTTGGGCATAGCCTCAAACAAAGCCATAAGTTCGTTAATGCTTTGCTCTGTTGCTTTTTCGTTGAATCGAATCAACAAGATATGTCTAATCATTACTAGAGTTCTACTTAGCGAATCAATCACTCGATACTACAGAAATTCAACCACAGTGACTAGACAAGGACATTTTAGTAGTGCCCCATTCCGCCATGAAAGCCGCTAAAAATGCCACCAAATATCATACCAAAGAGGCTAAATATCAACCCAAGGATGATCATAGCTGGTATTGATGCGATGGCGAACTTGACCATAAATATCACCATAGATAGAAATGGCATTTTGATGTCTACGACTGTCACTTCGCTATTCTTTGTATTTTCTTCCGTCATAATCGTACCTCTGAGCTTTTGTATTCAACTTATTTAATAACTAATATTACAGATAATAAAAAGGCTCTAATTTATGAAATTAGAGCCCTATCAATGAATAATTGTGTTGATATTAAGCGTTAGACTCAGACTTCAATTTATCCACCATATGTAAATGCACGTCTTGTTGAGGGAAAGGTATAGAAATGCCCTCTTTATCAAAGCGTAATTTAACCTCTTTAGTCACATCCCAATACACATCCCAGTAATCATCTGTTTTTACCCATGGTCGAACGATGAAGTCTACTGATGAGGTATTCAGTGTATGAACTCGAATGTTAGGCTCTGGTGATTTAAGAACCGCAGGATGCGCCTCGATAATCTCATGTAAAACAGATTCAGCTTTGAGCAAGTCATCTCCATAACCAATACCAAACACCATATCTACTCGACGAGTACGCTCGTGAGTAACGTTTTTGATAACGTCTCCCCAGATCTTACTGTTAGGAACAATGATAATTTGGTTATCAAAGGTGCGAATCGTGGTATTGACCAAACTCATATGACTTACCTTACCATCTACACCACCAGCAAAAACAAAATCACCAACATCAAATGGGCGGTAGATAAGAAGCATCATACCCGCTGCGAAGTTAGATAATGTATCTTGTAGCGCAAAACCAATAATCACACCTGCGATACCGAAACCCGTCAAGATAGGCGCTAAATTAAGCCCTATCTGTGACAGCCCAACCATGATACCGATAATCCAAACAATATTTCCCGACATAGACACAAAGAAGTTCTGCATCAAGTGAGAGAGCTTCAAGTTCTTGTTATGAACTGCTTTTGTCACAATCTTGCGTACCAGTTTTACAACGGCGCGTGTAACAAAAAGAATAAGAATGAAAATAAACACTTGGAATAGTTGCTGTGGTGCGTTATCGCCTAGCCAATCAACGGCGGCACTCCACCAATAACTCAACAGCGAAATCAACACTTTTGAATCTAAAATGTCTTGAGTGATATTGCCAGTTACAGAGAATACTTGTCTTTTATATTCAGACGTTTCTAAACCAACGTCATCGCCTAGAACGATCAAATTACGAAGACTTTCTGTTTCAATGCCAATACGCTGCTTAAGCACTAACTGACTAGTTTGAAGTGCAGCTTTGTCTCCTTCTGGCGCCGATGCCAACTGAGAATTGATCGCCTCCACCTGTTGGTTGAAATATTCAATCGACGCTGACGTTAACCTCAGGTTTTTCGCGACTAGTACTTCAAACTGCGCTTCACCACTCTCATCCTGAACTCCAAGTTTGTTCAGCCACATCAGGTTTTGCCATGCCGCATTAAAGGTGGCGTTCAAATAGTCTTGAACTTCACTATAAGTATTTAAAATGGACAGTTTATTCTCAGCTTTAGCGCTATTGAACTGCTCTCCAACCGTTTTTAACTTATCTTCTAGATAAGTTTTCGCGCCTTCTGTATATTTTTGCTGGAACCGTACCTGTTCAATGAGCATATCTTTTGGTAAATCATTAGATTCAACCGCGCTACCGATGACATCTCTTAGCTCATTGTTTTTATTGAAGAGGCGGAATTGAATAGCGTCTTTTTGATCTCCACTAGAAGCTTTGAGTGATTCCGAAAGATCTCTTATCTCCGCGTTAATTTTGTCTAAGGCTACTTGAGCCTTTGGAGGTGGTACCCTAGTAGGAGTATCATCTTGAGCTAAGGCAATGCCACTCATCATCGACATTACGAATACAACAAATACTGCAATAGCATTAGTCTTTAAAAATTGAGGGAAACAAACACTCATTCACAACTCCCTGAAGGTGTTAAGTTTAGATTAATTGCTTTAATGATAGGTCATAAAACCATTTGTACACGCATCTCTAGATAGAGATTGATGACATGATCACCCTTGCCATAGTCTTCGGTGTCATCTGTATGAAAACTATCGACTATGCTTAGGTAGATTCTGACAACACGCCTATGTGATTCGAGGCCAATGCGCTTTATCCTTCTCATATTATAAAATGCCATGATTTTACCTGACGGCCATTGTTATCACCTAGTGTTCTACCCTATTATGCGTGCCACAGATTAGTTCGATTCAATTCATCACATTAAGATGAGGATGTAACATGAAGTTTCGCCGATTATTATTCCTAGCTATTATTCTCATCGCCGGTGGATGTTCATCATTGAGTGAACAGCAAAAATTAGCCGAGCGGAATGAACTCGACACTATGGCGCAAACCACTATATCGGAGTTACTAAAAAAAGAACCACACTTGCAAGCTCAAATGAATAAAGCATTAGCGTACGGTGTTGCAAACATGAAAGTGACCAAAGTCCCTGTTGTGGGTGTCGGAGGCGGCGAAGGTGTTATGGTAATAAAAGGTGCTGAGCCACATATCTACTTTACGGTTAAACGACTTGATTTCGGTGCTGGCTGGGGTGCACGTTCATACAAAGTATTGATTCTTCTAAACACACAAGAGTTGGTCGATGATTGGAAAGACGGTGAATGGAAATTTGAAATTGGAGCGGAAGCCTCTGCTGGCAGCGCCGCAGCACAAGGTTCTTCTGGTGATATGAACCCCGAGTTCACTCTGCATGTGTTGTCTGACGGCGGAGCGTCAGCAACTGTCACAGCCAGAGTTATTCGCGCTAAAGTTAACCAGTCACTTACTGACTAGACAAGCCTATCGAATGCCACGAGTAATCTCATCATAGTTGCGTAGCAGATAATCAATATCGTTGAGGTAGCTGCGCCTATGACCTTCCTCTATGCATTGCTGCATACCTTGATCCCCCTTATTGGCCTTGTCTTCCATAAAACTGACGAGATACCTTAAACGAGACACCATCGTTTCAACCAATTTAAATCGGCTTACTGTATCTATTTCATACGCATCCAGATATGCTTTTGCCCGACGTACTTGTTGAACGATATCACCAAGTTTATCTACCGAGTTGGTTTTGAAAGGTGCCCAGCAATAGACAGAATACGATAAATCCCACAACCTTGAGCCTGGATGAACGGTATCAAAATCAAATACCCCGACGACATTATTCGCCTCTAATGCCACGTTGTAGGGTGCAAAGTCCCCATGACACATAACTTCAGATTCGGTGTCTGAGCTCAGCATCCAATCTAAACGTGCGACATCATACTGCTCAATAAATCCAACACTCGCGTCATGAAGCCGCCTTTGCAGTCTCGCCGCTGTTTCCAGTGCCTGTAGACTGGCTATTTCCTCAAGTAACGGATAGTTAAATGTTTTGCCTTTTACCAATGAAAGTGTCTCATTATCGTTATCCAGAGCGAGTACTTTAGGAACGTAATGGATGCCTTGCTGCTCTAAAAACTTAAGGAAAATATGTACAGAACGAGACCATGGACTTGCAGGCCTGATAACCGTGTCGGTCTTTACTACAATGGGGCTCATTGGTTTCACTCATTAAGGTTAAAATTAAATATCGACGTTTGCAGAGGCATTGAATGAATACATTTTGACTTCTTTTCGCACTTCCCACCCCATAGAACGATAAAACTCTTGTGCAGCCTCGTTGTCAGCTTTAACAAATAAGTGCGTTTTCTCGATACCAATTTGAGCAAAAGAGTCCGTCACTCTCTCCACCAATGTTTTACCTATTCGTTTTCCACGATGCTGGGATGCAACCGCCAAATGCTGCAGGTAGCCACGCCTCCCATCTGTTCCTGCTAAGACAGCACCCACTACTTCTCCATGTAGGATGGCCACAAAACTCATATTCGGATTTTTATCTAGATAAGCAATGATGTTGTCGCGGTTATCCGCCTCTCGAATCACCATATGATCAGTTTGCCGCCACAAAGTCATCACGTTATCGTAGTCGGCGATTTGCATCTCGCGGAAAGTTACGCTCACTTGAGTTACTCCTTTTTACTCAGGTCATTCTTTTTGTCTAGAGCCTGCTTTCAGGTACAAGGATATTTAGACTCCATTTCTGCTACTGCTTTTACAAGCAGTAACTCTAAAGCTTTCAGGTCGATTTTTGATAGGTTATTTATGTAAAGACATGACTTTGCCGTTCTGAACTGGCCAAGTTTCTCCAGTTCGGATTGGAGATTGTCAAAGCCTTGCATGATATAAAGGGTCAGGTTCTGTTTCCGTGGCGAAAAGCCCGTCATCATCCAAGAATACGTTCCTCGAGTGTTAGTGTAACGGTATTCGCCAAAGCCGATAATGCTTTCTCCCCACATAACAGGTTGCCGCCCAGTCACTTTGGTAAACATTGTGAGCAAAGTCTCAGCATCTCTCCTTCTTTGCTCATTCTTAACTGATTCAATAAAAGCACTGGGGTCTTCTGTTGTAGGACGTGTTTTTAGCGTGGTCATCGGTATTCCTTATCAGATGGTCCCGCCTGTTCTCACATTGCGCGAACTACATGAATTTATGCTTGTGGTCATAAAAATTCATAATGTGTTTCAATGCCCAATCTCGATAGCGGTCCGCTTCAATGAGCACATCGTGTCTTGCGTGAGGTATGGTCAATATTCGAGAGCTCGTACACTTTTCATTAAACGAATCTTGTGCCGATAGGGAAACGACATTGTCACCTTCTGGTTGAATAATTAAGATTGGCGTTTTGATGTTTTTCGCTTGGGAAATACATGTTTTACCCGCAGCCATCGCTTCCGTAATCCACTTGGGGCTCACTCCACCAAGTCTTAGTTTGGGGTGATTATTCAATAGGTCACTGTATGCTTTAAAACGCGTTGGACTACTTGTATGATCATTTCCTTCAAACGTTTTGGTTACAAACGCAGTTTGCTTGGGTGCAAAGTGCGGCGTTTTCTGCAGCTGACTGATCATCTTAATCGTTGCGGTTTGTATGCCACCTACCACCTTAGGTAGCTTGATTCCAAACATTGGACTCGTCAACGCACACGCTTTAATCGTGTCAGGGTATTTTGCAATAAATTGCGTCGCAATCGCTCCGCCCATTGAGTGCGCCAACATCATCACTTCATCGCTGTCTTTGTTGCGAACCACATTCTCGACAAACTGCGCTAAATCATCCACATAATGGACAAACTGATCAATATGACCCAACTCGCTATTTTCAACCAATCGTTCTGACTCACCTTGCCCTCGATGATCAAAAGAGTAAACACTAAAATGCTGGCTGAGTTCATACATTAACTCTTTATATTTCCAACACGACTCATTGCGGCCTTGTACTAAAACCAACGCTCGATTCAGGTTTTGTGGGTTGACATTGACCCAAGCAATATCGCAATCCATCGCGCCTTTAAAATGACCGCGAGTTCGATTCTCCCAAACCTCATCGATTTTTTGGTGATAAGCATCATCATTGGCAAATTCTGATGTCACGATTTTATGCCGTTTATATGGTGTATAGGGAATATCGAGTTTTCTGCCAACACTTTCCACAAATAAGCGCCCTAAACGCACACCATGCATATAATCCGCATCAAGTTGTTTTTTAGTACTGCCAATAACTGAAGACTTAAGATTTATTGCCGGCGAGATTTCGTAAATGTTAACGTCATCAGGTGGTGATGCGAGAAAACGCTGTGTTTTACGATAGCTTTCCTCATGCTTGATAAGAATTGCTGATAGTTCACTCATCGTTTTAGTTGGCGCTCGTTTTAAAATCGCTTCCAACAGCGGATGATGGTCGTCAAAATCGATAGGCATAGTACGAACGACCACAATATGTTTGTAGCCTCGACGATAAGCCTCCTCTACCGGGATTGGAGCTGAAACACCACCATCCAGCCACCGTGCATCATCAAACACAACGGGGTTTTTATGCAATGCTGGAATAGCACATGACGCCCTTAGCACATTTTTCCAGTTATCAACCGTGACATCAAAGCACTCTGAGGTCAGCTTTTGAGCATGTGTGGCGACCGCTATAACCTGTTTAGTCTTCAACAGGTCCGAGCCCTTATCCCAATTCAGTGGAATATTGACTTCCGCACTATCGACCAAAAAGTCTAAATCCAACCCCTCGCCGCTTAAGAGGTATTTAGTGAGCTTGAAAAACTCGGGATGGCGAGTTGCTTCAGCTATGACTTTATAGGCATGACCTTGGTGTCCACAGATATAGGAAGCGAGATTCAACGAACCAGCGGACGTACCAATAAGCAAATCAAATGGATTGAAGTCGGCACGTAAAAAAGCGTCAAGAACACCTGCGGTAAAGATTCCTCGTTGCCCTCCACCTTCGGTCACCAAGGCTATTTTATCTACATGTTGTTGGCGCAACATAAAGTTGTCGTGATGTTTGCTGCTTATGATGTATCGCTTGCCCATGATGATTCCAAAATCTATTAAACGCTAAAATCACTCAGTTCAGAATGTGTTGCCTAAAAAAAGTGTGAACTAAGGATAATATGGGGACAGTACCAAAATAAATTCAAGAAAACTTATAGGGCGTTAATCAATCTAAAACCTTTTGCCAATAGCCCACATCCAACCACTGCTCAAACTTAAATCCGATTTGCTTAAAGTGACCGACCTGCTGCATTCCCATCTTGTCATGAAACTTTACGCTGGCGTCATTTGGTAAGGTGATAACGCTCATAATATTCTTAACACCACGTGTCTGTAAGTCGTTAAACAGTGCATCGTATAATCTGGAACCTACACCTTTTATTGGTGTTTCATGGTCAACATACACAGAGGACTCAACTGTAAATCGGTAAGCACTGCGTGCATTCCATCTTTTTGCATAACAATAGCCAACCACTTGTCCTTGATGCTCATACACCAACCAAGGTAGGGCGGAATCAACAACAACGCGAATACGCTCAGCCATGTCTGCATCGGTTACAGGGTGTTCCTCAAACGTACATGTCGAATGAGCAATATAATGATTGTAGATCCTAGCAATAGCTATACTGTCTGTCTCTTGAACATTTCTTATCACTTTACTCTCCTCTCTTCGTGACATTGCGCTGATAAATAATATCGTCGAACGTTTTTCCTCCGATAACATACGCCTCTTTCTCTATCGCTTTAATGTGGAATCCACATTTCTCTAGCACTCGTTCGGAGCCATGATTACCTTGCGTTACGACAGCATTAAACTTTGAGACGTCGAGTTGCGATATTCCCCAATCTAGAACGCATTTTAGCGACTCTGTAGCAATACCCATCCCTTGAAATTCGGTAAGCATGAGGTAACCGACTTCTGCAACGCGATTTGATACCTTGAACCCTGTAACACCGACTTTAGCTTGATTACTTTTTAACACAATTGTCATGCATAACCACTGATCGCTACCTGGCTGCCAAACCGGTAGTCGCTCTTCGAATCGTTGTTTAATTTCGTCCATCGAAGGGGCATCAAAACACAAACGGATAATCTCTGGATCTTGGTGTAATAGTCGGAAAAGCTTGAAGTCACTACGACCAATTTGTCTCAGCTGCAATCGAGGTGTCTCTAGAGTAAGCATGGTTAATTACCTCGGAAACACTTTTTCAAAACGCTCAAGCACCAAGTCATCATACTCACTAAATGTGATGTTCAGTTCATTCGCGTACCATTCAAAGAAACGTAGATGCGCTTGCTTCCACCATTGATAGGTCCTGTCACCTTCACCTTCTGCGTAAGCAAACGCTTCAGATACCTGATTAAACGGACAAACCTCAACCGATGTCAATTTGATGATACATATAGGATTTTGGTCCCAGTCCAAAACAACAGATAACCGCCCAACTTGAGGCAATGGTTCTTGCTCAATCTCATACCCCGCTTTTAGGCTACATGAAGCGGTTTTAATACCTTCATTAATTAGCTTCGCACATTTGTTGGCATTGTATTCATCGCCACAAAAATGCTCGGCAATCACATCTTTTATGCTTGCTCGCTCTGAGGTAGTTAACTGTTCTAAGTACTGGTTTAGAAATGTTTTCTGTTTAGGCGTCACTGCTTAACTCCTTTGCCATGACGATGACTTCAACACCCTTATTATTGAGTTGATGCCGTTTCTCCCACCCTAGTTTGGCGTAGAGCCCACCTGTCAGGTTCTCTGTTTGAAGGTAGAGTGTCTCGATACCGAGCTGTTTGGCTTCTGCTATCATTTGCTTCACTAACTGCGAGGCTACCCCTGACGCTCGACGCGATGGATGCACATAAACGCCACCCAACCAAAACTCGTAATTCTCGAAACTTGGAATTTCATTTAGTCTCAAGTGTGCGGTCGCAACCAATTCACCATCTTGCACACCGACGACACTAACAGGGATGCCGCCATTCTCGAGTAAATCATCAAGCTTGGTCGTATAGCTTTCAAGTGAATTGTTAGGATCTCTTTTCCCCCACTGATGATAATACCAATCAACAATGGTAGCCTTAAACTCAGGGTGTTCAGAGATAGTGTCGAACGTGACAGCAGATTTAGTCATATATCGCAGGATTCCATTTTTGCATTAAGATTTGCGGGTTACTAACCTCTTGATAACCAAACTGCCGATACAATCCATGAGCGTCGCTTGTCGCGAGCATGATACGTCTTAACCCTTGCAGCTCTGGGTGTTCGTCAATGGCTTTAATGAGTTGCTTACCCAACCCCTCTCCTTTTGCTTTTTCAACTACAAATACATCACTTAAATAAGCAAACGTCGCTCTATCAGTTATCATTCGAGCGAAGCCAACTTGCTCGTTAGAGGCGGTATACACACCAAAACAAAGAGAATGTTCGATGGATTTTTCGACCACGTCGAGAGGAATGCCTTTAGCCCAATAGCTGTTAGCTAACTCTCTATGGATGAGAGGAATATCTAATAAACGTTTGTCCGAGGAAATGAAATATGACATGTACAACCGTCCCTACTTGTACCAATAGGGTTAAAGGAATATACAATTACCGTTGAAAGATCAACTAGATATTATTGAGACTTTCGTTTTACATTAACAAAGATAACCACGACAAGCCCCAGTGCAAACACGATAGGCGCTCCCCATAGCAACGCATTGTGACGACTCATGGATGGTCGATAAAGAACATGTTCACCGTAACGAGCAACCATAAAGTCCTTCACTTCTTGGTTTGTTTTCCCTTGTTTGATTAATTCGAACACTTTTAGACGAATGTCTTTCGCGACCGGAGAATTTGACTCAATTAAGTTCTGATTTTGACACATTGGGCAACGTAGTGTTTTAGCCAGTTCTATCGCTTGTTTTTGCTGCTTGGGTGAATCAAATTCAAACAGTTCCACGAATTGGCTCTCCGAGCTATGAACAACTGGCGCTAGGATTGAACATAATAAGAGGAAGCCAGTGATTACGATATTCCTAAACAACATTAGTGTCTCCTACACTATTTTCACATTGCACACGCTTAATAGAGAATAACTGAGACAAGAGCATCCAAACTCCAGATAAACAAACCAACAACGCCCCAAACCATATCCATCGCACAAAAGCTTTAAACTGGATGCGAACCGCGTAGTGCTCAGCATCCACTTTATCACCCAATGATATGTATACATCGCCATCCCATTTTGGCGTCATAGAAGGCTCTGTCATGTTCATCACGCGTACGGGATAGTGCCTCTTCTCAGGATAAGCACGTTGTATTTTTGAAGGATTCGATAGTGGAGTAATTTCAATCTCAGCTTGTTCTGAACTGAACGAGCGAGCAACATAGAGGTGGGTATCAAGATAGCGCACGTTAAAATCACCAAACTCTACACTAGAACCCGGTCCTAGCTTTCTTGTCATTTCATACGAATACTCAGCATTCATCGCAGAGCCAAATGCGGCCACCGCAATTCCAACATGTGCCAATATTACTGCATACAGGCCACGATTCATCTTATGACTGTGCAATAGCCGCAGGTGAGACAGCATCACCCACACACTGCCCCAGACCGTCATAAATGCCCAAAACGACCACTCTGCACCAACATGTGCGTTATGTTGTGAGTAATACAATACGACGGCAAATGCGGCGATTAAACTGGCAAAAAACAAGACCGCCATGAGTGGGGTAAGCACTTGTTTCTCATCAGATTTCCACCGACAAAACGGTACAAAACCCATGACAAATAAAGCAAAAATTGAGAGTGGACCAAACAACAAATTGAAATACGGCGCACCCACAGAAATATTGCCTAAGCCCAAAAGCTCATACACCATAGGATAAAACGTACCAAATACCACAACCATAGTCGCCAACGTAAAAAGGTTTGCAGCAATAAGTATCAGAAAAGGTTTGGTTCGAATGTCAGTGATAGCCTTAGAATGAAGGCTATCCGAACGTAATATCAAAGAAACAAAAGCCAGAACAAAGATGATGGTTAAGATCGCCAACAAACTGAAACCTTTGGTTGGGTCGACCGCAAATGCATGAACAGAAGTCAATACGCCTGAGCGAACAATAAAGGTGCCTAGGATACTCAAGCAGAACGTAATGAATGCAAGAGAATAGGTCCAGAACACCAACTGACGGTGTTTAGCAAGCATCATAGTGTGTATTAGCGCGCAACTGGTTAACCAAGGTAGCAATGAGGCATTCTCCACAGGATCCCAGAACCACCAGCCTCCCCAACCGAGTTCGTAATACGCCCACCAAGAGCCGACAGCGATACCCGCAGTCAAAAATAGCCACGCAACCACGGCGCACACTCTTGCGCTTACCACCCATTGGGTTGAACTGGCCGAAGTTCCCAAAGACGAAGTAAACAGTGAACCCAAGGCTAGCGCTAATACCGATGCAAACCCGACATAGCCGACGTACAACAATGGCGGGTGAATGATAAGACCAATGTCTTGAAGCATGGGGTTTAAGTCTCTGCCTTGAGTTGGTATTACGGCATTTAATTCAAATGGATTAGACGCAAGCAATGTAAACCAAGCAAATATGGCGACGATAAGCTGCATTAACCACATAGCATGTCGCCTGACAGAGTCTTGAACGAAAGAAAGAGCCGCACCCCAAAGTGACAGCGTCACCACCCAGAATAGCATCGATCCCTGATGGCCACCCCAGGTGGCAGCAATCTTGTAACCAAGATGAAGTTGACTGTTTGAATTGTCTGAAACGTATTTTATTGAGTAATCATCAACAGCGAAGGCAACAGCAAGTACCACGATAGCAGCAACCGCAAATAGCATGCTTAGTAATGTCAGTAACTGCACTACTTTATCTAGGTGCAGTCTGTGTTGCAGCAGCAGTCGATAGGAGACGACTCCGCTCATGCTCGCTAAACTACTCGTGACAGCAACGACTATCAAAGTGAATAATCCAATGTACCCGATCATGTAACCTCTATGTTGTTGCCAAGAGTGAAAACGACTCTGTTACTCTTCTAAAACACACTCGATATAGATTTGTGCAGAGAGTGCTTTAGAAGATCCCCGCTTTCACGGGGATAGTATATTTAGACTACCGTCATTTGGCCTGCATAAAGCACAAACGTACGTAGCATCAAAACACCGATTAAGCTAAGGCTTGTGACGACTAGGATAAAGCCGTGGTTATGCTTTGCCTTTTCAGAACTAAAGAAGTTCATTGCCAAAGGTAACAACATACCCATACCGATAACGCCATACCAGAACCAGTTAGACCAGAATCCACCGCCGATAGCATTCCAAGCGGCCGCTTCGTTTTGACCACCACTAAAGATAAGACCGGTAAAGAAGGTAACGATGACAAACAGTTCGAACAAAACGACAGGACGTTCAAAGCTGTGTACCCATTTGACACTTGGGCTATGCGCATCTTCTTTAAACACCAAAATCCCAAACAATAGACTTGCAGCGGCACCCGACGACAGACTTGAGAACAAGAACAAAATCGGAAGCACGGGGTTGTTAAGCATTGGATAGGTTTTCAGTGCCGATAATAAGAAGCCAGTATAAGCCGCTAATACGATAGCTAAGAAACCTAAAAACAACTCCAAACCATTCTCAATTTTCTCGAACTTAATCAGAATGTTCTCTACAAAATCGAACTTGCTTCCCAAAACATCCATAATTGGCTTTCTGAAAATCATGCCAATCCACACAAACAAGACAACCATGTAGACTTGGAATAAGATCACACCCATCGACATCACTGACGTTGGGTTGAAGTAAATCATAATTTTCCAAAACTCGAGTGGCTTGGTTAAGTGGAATACCAAGATCAACAGACCAACAATAATGCCAAATGGCGCCAACCAGGCCATAGCCTTCAGGATGCCATTTTGCGCTGGATCGCCTTCTATGACTTTTCGCTTAAGATAAATCGCTATCAGTGCAGAACCCGCGGACATACCAGCCAAAAATAGATAGATCGCAATAATCCAATCCCACACAAGAGAGTCGAAATGAAAGGCAGTTTCCCAAGTACTCATACTATACCTCCCCCTTATGGAACGGAACTTTGAACAGTTTAGGCTTAGTCCCTAATTGTTCTTTATCACGGTATATCACCTTGATACTCTTCATCTTATTAATATCGCTGTTTGGATCATTCAAATCACCAAACACCAAAGCGTTAGTTGGACAACTTTCCACACACGCCGGTAACTTGCCTTCGGCTAAATTGGTGTCACGACAGAAGTTACATTTATCTGCAGAGCGAGTTTCCGGATTGAAGAAGCGCACTTGGTAAGGACATGCTGCTAAGCAATAACCACAACCTACGCATTTTTCATTGTGTACATCGATGATGCCTGTTTCTTCATCTTTATAAGCTGCACCTGTTGGGCACACATAAACACAAGGAGGGTTTTCACAATGTTGGCAGGAATCACGAGTAAATCGATACTCCACATCTGGAAACTCACCAATAGGCTCTGAGCGGTGAATTTCCAAGCGGGAAACACCTTCCGGTACTTTGTTGACTTCACGACAAGCGTCTGTACAAGCGGTACAACCAATACAGGCATTTTCATCATGCAACATGCCATAGCGCACCGCTTTTTTGGTGTCATCACTCGCTACCGACTGTCGAGAAGTTAACACTGAAGTTGTTGCCACCCCCGTGGTAAAGATGACAGCGCCTGTGCCAGCGAGGAAATTTCGTCTTGAACAACTCATATTACTTGCCCTCCTCTTCACGTTTTTCGTTGAAGTCTTTGTGGCAATCGACACACATCTTAATAGTTGCTTTGTGGTCGTAAGAAAGTACTTTCGCTTTCTCGGCATGCACTGAGTGGCAATTGGTGCAGGTTAGGTTTTTCGCATGCACATCATGAGTCCAGCTATCTTTGCGCAAATATTGCGGCTGATGACATTCGGTGCATCGGCTGTTTGCTTTGAGGATAGCTTCAGGGTCTAACCATGTTTTATCGGAACCCGGCTGAGACTGCGCAGGATGATATTTAATGACCGTAGAACCACCGTCACGGTGATCTGGACCGATATTACTGTGGCATTGAGTACAATTAACTTCGCTGCCAATGATTTCGATTGCGTCCTCTCCGTGAGAGCCAGCAAGTGTCTGTTTGGAGTCTTTGTGACACTGAACGCATTTATAGTCCTTGTCACGAATCAACTCCACCTTATGCCGTTGAGATACCCCTTCTTTTTCGAGGGCTGCTTCATCAGCTAAGGCATTGAGTGAATAACCATAGAGAGTAAATGCTAGGAGGGCCTGAAGCATTATCACCATGGTCAATTTAACATTGCCCATTGTATCCTTTCCTTAAACCCAATATTGAAGGTAAAACCTACAAAGTCAGATTAATAATTAATAACTTTCCTCTAGTAATTACTTGAATTAAGTCATTACCAACGAAATGTAATCAATTCTTATTTAGGATGAGCCACAACGCTTCACATGACGATCATAGTTTCCGATGTGTTATTTGCCTATCACTTTAGAGGTAATTAGTGAGCAATATCACTAATGTTTGTGTGTGAATTTTTACATAACTTCCATTTAAAAATGATAATTAATATCATCACAAATAAGGACGCATACCCCTTTAGGGTTAGTTGAAAATAGATGTGAACTCAATCACTTAGATAAATTGATCTAAAACAGTAAACGCCCCGACATGTAATTAAGTATTAATGGATATGAGCTAATATTAACAGGTCTTAATAAGATAAGACGTCTCCAAATCTTATTTAGGGAAATAGCCCCACAACGCATTTCAAAAATTAGAATATGGAGATAACACTGTGAAAAAGCACTGGATTCTAAGTTCCGTTGCTGCAATAGCTCTATTAGGCGCCGCGAGTGTGCCAGCTTATGCAGCATCAGAAGAAGGGTTGATTGACCCTCGAAATCAAGCATACGAAAAAGATCATCCCGATCAATATAAAACGTGGAAAGAAACAAGTGAAAGTGAAGAAATAGAAGATGCGTTAGCGCATGACCCTAATATGGTCATCCTATGGGCAGGCTATGGCTTTGCTAAAGACTATAATAAGGCGCGCGGTCACTTTTATGCGTTAGACGATGTAAGACAAACACTGAGAACAGGCGGTCCAACAGATCCTAAATCAGGCCCTATGCCGATGGCATGTTGGAGCTGTAAAAGCCCAGATGTTGGTCGTGTGATCGATGAACGTGGCGAAGATGGCTACTTTGAAGGCAAATGGGCAAGACTAGGTGCAGAAATCTCTAACCCTATAGGCTGCGCTGACTGTCACGATACTCGGAGTGACGCGTTTAAAAACGGCGAGCCTGCATTGGCAATCGCAAAGCCGTATGTAGAACGTGCATTCGAAGCTATTGGCAAGAAGTTTGACGAACAATCTCGCTTAGACCAGCAAGCATCTGTCTGTGCTCAGTGTCACGTAGAGTACTACTTCACTGGCCCAACGAAAGCGGTTAAGTTCCCGTGGGATATGGGAACAACTGTTGGTGAAATGGAAGAGTACTACGATGCATTGAACTTCAAAGATTGGCAACATGCTGTTTCTAAAGCGCCAATGCTAAAAGCTCAACACCCAGGATACGAAACTTGGCGTGATGGTATCCACGGTAAGAACGGTGTAGTCTGTGTTGACTGTCATATGCCTAAAGTGACCAAAGAAGATGGTACGGTCTTTACTGACCACAAAGTTGGTAACCCATTTGATCGCTTCGAAGATACTTGTGCTAATTGTCACACTCAAACGAAAGAGCAATTACAAGGCATCGTTTCAACGCGCAAAGCTCAGGTTCTTAATATGAAGCTTACCGCTGAAAAGCAAATCGTTGCCGCTCACTTTGAAGCTGGTGCTGCATGGGATGCAGGTGCGACAGAAGAAGAGATGAAACCTATCTTGATGGATATTCGTCATGCACAATGGCGCTGGGACTATGCCATCGCTTCTCATGGTGTGCATATGCACGCTCCAGAAGTGGCACTTGAGGTGCTTGGTACATCAGTAGACAAAGCAGCAGATGCACGTGCGAAACTTATCCGACTGCTTGCTAAGAAAGGCATCACTGATCCGGTAGAAATCCCTGATATCTCAACTAAAGAGAAAGCTCAAGCAGCATTAGGTATGGATATGGATAAGATGAACGCTGAGAAACAACACTTCTTAGAAACCGTCGTACCTGAGTGGGACAAAGAAGCAGAAGCAAGAGAAGCGAAGTACTAATATTTCACTAATATGATTCTGTGATCTATTCGATTATTAGTTAAAGCCCCAACCACTTAGTTGGGGCTTTTTGCTACCATTAAGTCTATGACTATCAGACACCTAAATTGGCGCTCTATGAAAAAGCATCTCGCACTTGTTCTCTGCGTAGTAAGCTCTCCCCTACTTGCAGGCACTTACAACAGCGTTTCTGTCGGCACAACTAGTGACGGTGGTTTTGGCGTAGGTCTTTATCACGATCGTAATTTAAGCTTCGGCTTTTACAGCAACTTGGCTGGTGGAACGGGCCCTAACAATGATGATTTCGCTCTTAATGTGGGTCTAGTAAAATCTTTGAGTGAGAATTTTGTCGGTTATGTTGGTGCCGGAATTGCCAACCGAAGCGAAGAGCAGTTCAATGGTTCTCCAATCAAAACTTATGACTCATCACTCCGTTTTAATGGCAATATTGGATTGTTGTTTAAAACTGGCGTCACCGGTTTCACCGCTGATGTAGGTTATAACACCGGTCTTGAGGCTGCTTACTTTGGTGTAGGCTACACCTATTAGTGGCTACCAGTAATTTTCACTCGCAAAATTACCCGGCTTACGACGCAGATGTTTAGTAAGTCCTAGCTCTAGCAGTGTCTCACTTGTATCTTTGACCATTGCAGGGTTTCCACAAATATATACAAAGCTGTCTGGCGCACTCAGCGCTAAGCCCACCTGTTTCTGAACCTCCCTATTAAGTAGTAACTCGGGAATTCGACCTCTAAGACTAGTGGGATGCGCTTCTCTTGACACCACAGAAACGAAATGAAACTTGTCGCCCAACGCGTTTTTCGCGCATTCGATAGAGTCTGAGTATACTAATTCACTTTGGGTTCGGACGGCGTGGACAAGAACGATGCTATCAAAGCGTTTGGCAATCGAGTCATCTTCTAAAATAGAGAGAAAGGGACCAATCGCCGTACCGGTAGAGAGCATCCAAAGCGCTTTGGCATAATCCGGTATTTCTTCTAGAGTCATAAAACCCGAAGGCTGTTTACCGACAAACAGTTTGTCTCCCACCTCTAGGTCGTTTAATTTCGGCGACAGTTGACCGTTGTCATCGGCAATGATGAGAAACTCCAGATGATCTTTGCCATAAGGATGTTTCGGGTGATTCACCATAGAATAAGCTCGACGAACCCATTCGCCGTCTGAGTTCAGTAAACCCAATTTAGTAAACTGACCAGCGACATAAGTCTCTATCGATGCTGCCACTTCAAGGCTGAAGAGCTTTTCTGTCCACTGCTTCTTAGCGAGTACACGCCCTTCAACCAAACCGTTAGGAACCAACACATTATCTATGTTCGCCATACTTTACCTCCGATGAAGAAAACATAAGCTTCTGTTCATCATAGAGCTAAATCCGACAAAATTTAAACTACAGTTTATGAGGGAATTAGGACTTTCGAACCATTTCATCATAGATTTAAATAACAGATGAAAGAAATTCTCAACTTTCCGGTCTAACTATATTGTGTGTCGTAAAAAGGATGTGTTAGTGACCATGAAACCTTGTTTTCCAGCTGTGCCACTAGATGTGCCTAGCGAAAGTCCAGTTCGCTACTGGTTGCACGAATACCAACATCGACTACTTGAATTTACCGACATGGAACGCAAGGCACTTTCACGCCTTTTGCCATTGCTAGTATGTGGTGAACAATCTTCTCAATGGGTGTTTTACAACGAATCAGTGAGGCAAAAAGAAAGTCCCTTAGCAATTGCCGCCAACGATTTTGAGCGTATCGTTGCCGATGAGAAATACCATGAAGAGGCTCTAGAGTGGGTTCGTCATCAAATTGAAGAACCTGCAGATATACTTGCAATAAAAAGACGCAGCCAGCGATTCTTTGCCTCATTGGGAGCAAGAAAAACATTCGAAGAGCACTTTGCTCAAATCGCTTGTTTGGATGCCCTAGTGTGTAAGTTGATGCTGTTTATTGAGAAAGGCTCTTTGGGACCACATCATCCTTTTACTCTCCTTTGCCGCGCCATCAAACAGGATGAGGCCAGGCATGTCTCTGTATCGAAGCTTCACGCCATAGAACTTGGATACGATAAATCTCGATGGCGTGAGCTGAACATCAACATCTCAGACAAGCTATATGAGCTACTCAATACCGAACGTGACGCGTTTGAAGTACTTGGAGTAAATCTAGACATGATTTTCGAGACTAAAGAGGGATAATTTATGACTGCAACTTTTCTACCCGGGCGCGTTTCACTGCTTGCCGCCAGCCATCAATTTCCCGAACAACACTTATCAAATGGGGAACTACTCGGAGCACTTGAGCAACTTTCCGGAAAACGCTTTGCCAGAGTGGCAGCAAGGATAGTGCCTTTTCTAGGCATTGAAGGTCGTCATTTTTCACGCAGCATTCAGACTCATACTAGCGAGCCAAATCCGAGCAACTCTGATCTTGCAGTTCATACCATTAAAGATTTGCTCGCAAACTCTCAACATACTCTCTCTGATATTGATTATCTTATTGGCCATACGACAACGCCAGACACTCAGCTTCCTCCCAACATCGCATGGGTAGCCGAAAAGCTTCGATACCAAGGTCCGTTTATGGAACTGCGACAAGCTTGTACTGGTTTCGCAAGTGCTTTACAAATCGCCATTCCGCGCCTTGCTATGCTCAACAAACCCATCGCCATCGTGGGTAGCGAAACAGGGTCAGTGTATTTCGATTACGACAAAGGTTTTCTCGACCAGTCTCAATTGGTGAATTACATGCAAATGGGAGACGGTGCTGGAGGGGTCATTATTGGACCTGAGACAAGCGAAGGAATAGGTACGATATCGCACTGTTTCACTGGTCAAATTGGTATAGATAAGTCACCGGGTTTATCTCTCGACGGCGGCTCTGCATCTGTTTACACTCAAGCGGGAAAGGCGCGCTTTCATCATAGCGCAACCGATGTCCGTAAAAGTGGCGAAGCCTTGTTTCAAGCGAGTATTCTCGCGCTGAGAGAGCAAGGTTTTGAGTTGGACGATTTTGACTACATCATCCCCCACCAAGCAAGTGGGCGAATCGATAGTATGCTGGCTGAAGCTTTGGATATAGACCCGAGTAAGATCATCAATGATGCTAAACATTGGGGAAATCTGGGCTCTGCTGCAATTTGGTGTAGTTTTTCGAATCTAGTTCATCGCGACAAGCTTAGGGCGGGAAGTAAGGTCGTTATTCTAGGCGCAGAGGCCACCAAATATATGTATGGTGGCTTTATCTATACGCACAAAAGTTGAGGCTCTAAAGATTATTACCAGTAAGTATTTAGTTGCCGCTCATGCGTTTCGCTTGATTAATTTTCTCAATAATAGCCGCTCTATCAATCCCTGGTCGATTGGAATCAAGGATTTTCGTCCAAATTTCAATCGCTTTGTTGTGTTCTGAATGTAGAAAATAGTCAGACGCAACAAGTAGCAATGCGGTGTCGTTGTACTCATCCATTTCGAGTGCTTTATCAAGAAACTGCTGCACTTCAGGGGTGATCGTTTGCGACTCATCAAAGTACTTCGCCGTCGCTATTGCCGCATACTGACCAGCGTAAGGGGTCTCAGACAGTCGAATTGAGTAGTCAAAACAAGTAATCGCCGCATCAAACTCAGAGCTTTGCATATAAAGCTGCCCTAACCTAAACCAATCTTTCGCATCATTAGGGTTCTGTTTTAGTGCTTGCTGCAGTTCTTGCATCATGGATTCACCATTTTTAAATGGTGCAGCAAGTTCGAGCTCAGGGAGTGTATTGCGCATTTGTGACCAAATACCCAAAGAAATACCACAGACGAGGACGCTAGCGGCAGCAGAAAACAAAAAACGTTGTTTACGGCTACCTAGGCTTTTTAGACTCAGCAACGCGATAATGAAAACGACAATGCCGCAAAGTAAAGCGAATAGATAGATATTGAAGGACAATGCTTGTTACTCAAGATAAAAAAGAACCGACATTATATCGGTTCCCGTTAAGATTCACTGTGAGTTCGTGGTCGTTTTCTAGAACACTCGGCGTTTTAGCCCAGCTCTTTCGAGGATTCTGGTTGAAATTTCTTCAACGGATAATGAAGACGTATTGATGTACGGAATTGCTTCTCGTCTAAATAAAGACTCCACACTTGCCAGCTCTTGAAGACACTGCTCAGTACTTGCGTAATCACTGCCTGCCAATCGATTTTCTCGTATTTCAGTTAAACGCTCAGGATCAATGGTTAAACCAAACAGTTTGTGACGATGAATTTCAAATTCTGGCATCAATCGAAGACGCTTAATATCGTCATCGATAAAAGGATAATTCACCACACGCAAACCGAATTGCATGGCTAGATAAAGACTTGTTGGTGTTTTGCCGCTACGAGAGACACCGAGCAGTATTATATCAGCTTGATCAAGGTTCTTGAGTGAAATCCCATCGTCGTGAGCAAGGGTATATTCAATTGCTGCAATACGATCAAAGTACTTATCCGTATCCTTCCCCACGCTGTGAGAACGTTGCAATTTAGGTTTCGGTTCTAGCTGCAAATCGTCCTTCACTTGCGCCACTATACTTTCCAACACATCGTAGCAATACGCAGAAGACTGCATAAGACCTGTGCGAATTTCAGGTACAACAATGGAGAAAAACACTAACGGTTTTACACCGTTGCGTTCATAAGATTGATTAATTTCCCTAATGAGTTCATCAAGCTTATGTGCGCTTTCGACAAATGGAAACGTTTTCTCATTCGCAGTGAACGGAAACTGTCCTAAAACCACGTGTCCCAATGTCTCGCAAGTAATCGCTGTTCCGTCAGAAACGTAGAACACGTCACGACTTTGACCATTATTTTTCATTTTTTATTTAATTTTTCAAAAAAATTTAAGTAGGATGCATTACATAATATCGATAACAAACCCTAGCATTCAATAACGTTCCCCCACAGTTTTGAAAAATAGTTAACTATTTTTTTACTGAATACGTAATCGATTGCTATATCCTACAGCTGCAATGTTTCTGGAGATAGACATGCAACAAAACAACACCCTTTGGTTCAATGGCCTGTCCATGGACGATGTCGATAAGGTCGGCGGTAAGAATGCTTCACTGGGCGAGATGGTTTCCAATCTTGCTAATGCGGGAGTGTCAGTACCGAATGGCTTTGCGACGACGTCTTATGCCTTCAACCAGTTCCTCGATTTCGAAGGATTGGATGAGCGCATTCATGGCCTACTAGACGAACTTGATGTTGATGATGTTGACGCACTGCGTAAGACAGGCGCAACCATCCGTCAATGGGTATTAGAAGCCCCATTCCCTGCTGACCTAGAGCAGGACATTAGAGAAAATTACCAAGAACTCATTGAAGGTAACACAGAGCTATCTGTAGCAGTTCGCTCTTCTGCGACTGCGGAAGACTTACCAGATGCCTCATTTGCTGGCCAGCAAGAAACATTCTTAAATGTAAAAGGCATCGAGGCCGTTCTTGAAGCTACTAAACACGTATACGCTTCGCTATTTAATGACCGTGCGATTTCGTATCGTGTCCATCAAGGTTTTGACCACCGCGGTATCTCACTATCGGCTGGTATTCAGCGTATGGTGCGTTCTGATCAAGCATCATCCGGCGTGATGTTCACCTTAGATACTGAATCTGGCTTTGACCAAGTCGTGTTCATTACATCGGCTTGGGGTCTAGGTGAGATGGTCGTTCAAGGCGCCGTTAACCCAGATGAGTTTTACGTCCACAAACCGCTTCTTGAACAAGGACAAGCGCCGATTGTTAAAAAGACCTTCGGCTCCAAACTCATTAAAATGGTGTACTCCAACAATCAAGAAATTGGTAAACAGGTCGACATCATTGACACGTCTGATGCAGAGCGTAACCAGTTCTCGCTAACTGATGAAGAAATCAAAGAACTTGCTAAACAAGCGATGATCATCGAAAAGCACTACCAGCGTCCAATGGACATTGAATGGGCAAAAGATGGCATTGATGGCAAGCTCTACATCGTTCAGGCACGCCCAGAAACAGTATGCTCTCAAAGTGAACAAAATGTCATCGAACGTTTCCAACTGAACAACAAAGCAGACGTGTTAGTCGAAGGCCGAGCTATTGGCCAACGCATCGGTACAGGTCCAGTTAGATTGGTCGATTCACTTGACCAAATGTCACTGGTTCAAGAAGGAGACGTGCTAGTGACTGACATGACCGACCCTGATTGGGAACCTGTCATGAAAAAGGCCTCTGCAATTGTCACCAACCGAGGCGGCCGTACTTGCCACGCTGCAATCATCGCTCGTGAACTAGGTATCCCAGCTATCGTTGGTTGTGGTAACGCAACAGATAGCCTTGCCGATGGCGCGACCGTAACTGTTTCTTGTTCAGAAGGCGAAACGGGCTACGTTTATCAGGGAGAGCTTGAGTTTGAAGTACGACGCTCAGCCGTTGACGAATTGCCTCTTCTACCGACCAAAGTAATGATGAACGTTGGTAACCCAGATCGTGCCTTTGACTTCGCTCAAATCCCTAATGAGGGCGTAGGTCTAGCGCGTCTTGAGTTTATCATTAACAAAATGATAGGGATTCACCCGAAAGCCCTACTTAACTTCGACCAGCAATCTCCAGAGCTACAAGCTGAAATTACTCAGCGCATTCGCGGCTACGATGACCCGATCGATTTCTATGTGAGCAAACTCACTGAAGGTATTGCTACGATTGCCGCTGCTTTCTGGCCTAAACGTGTGATTGTTCGTATGTCTGACTTTAAGTCGAATGAATACAGCAACCTCGTCGGTGGTAAAGCATTTGAACCACACGAAGAAAACCCTATGCTTGGCTTCCGCGGTGCGTCTCGCTACATTTCACCGGTATTCGAAGATTGCTTTGAGTTAGAAACTCGCGCATTAAAACGTGTACGCAATGAAATGGGCCTAAAGAACGTTGAAATCATGATTCCATTCGTGCGAACACCAAGTGAAGCTGCCCAAGTTATCGACTTACTGGCTAAGTTTGAACTGCGCCGTGGAGAACAAGGTCTTAAGGTCATTATGATGTGTGAACTACCTTCAAACGCAGTTTTAGCTGACGAATTCCTTAAGTATTTTGACGGCTTCTCCATCGGTTCAAACGATATGACACAATTAACACTTGGCTTAGACCGAGATTCTGGAGACGTGGCACATCTGTTTGACGAACGTAACCCAGCAGTCAAAGCGATGTTGAAAATGGCTATCGATGCAGCAACACAAGCTGGCAAATATGTCGGCATCTGTGGTCAAGGTCCTTCCGACCATGACGATTTAGCAGAATGGCTAATGGAACAAGGCATCAGCTCAGTATCCCTGAACCCAGATACTGTTATTGATACCTGGTTGAAATTGGGTAATGTTGCTAAGCAATAAATAGCTGCACGTTATGACTAAGCCAGAGCCGTTTGCTCTGGCTTTTTTGTTAGCAGAATGCCTGTTTTGGTTAGTTTTGAGCACGTTAGTCACGTGTTTTAACCAAAGGTTCCGTTTTATTTTTGCAATAATACTTGTCGACTTTTTCACTTTTTAATTGCGCTATCTCAAGCCTATTCTGGATAGGCAGACCAAAGCTCTACATATGAGGTAACGCTATGAGAAAATCCATTGCAATTGTTGCGGGTGTACTTACCTGTGTATCTGTTGGTGCTTATGCCACCGAGTCAACTGCCCAAGATACTGAAAATTCCGTTGACTACGTTCAAGTTAGAAACGGTATCGCTTACCAAGTAAACGAAACCACACCTTTCACCGGTGAACTTACACGCAAATATAACTCCGGGCAAAACGCACTTCATGTTCGATTTGCTAACGGTAAAGCCGTAGGTGCAGAAACCACTTACTATCCAAATGGCCAGGTCTCTTCTACTATCAATTACAAAGATGGTCTCGCAGACGGAGATTGGAAACAGTGGTATGAAAATGGACAGTTGAAAGTCGATGCTGAATACAAAGGAGGCGTATTAAATGGCGCTTTCGATGAGTGGTCCTATAATGGTCAAAAACTTGTCTCAGCGAAGTATGATGATGGCGAACTGCAAGGTAAGTTATCTTCTTGGTATGAGAATGGCCAACCACGATCAGTTGAAAACTATGATTCAGGCAAGAAAGACGGTCTAGCCATTAGCTACTATCCAAATGGAAATAAAGCTTACGAAGCAACTTACGATCAAGGTGACATCAATGATGGCATCGTGACCAAATACGCACCTGATGGACAGAAACAATATGAAGTAACCGTCAAAGATAACAAGATGGTCTCTGAACAGCATTGGTTTGATAATAAATCCTAATCCATCAGTTTAGCCTTTCGGAGGAGATGCTTATGTTTACTACCCTACCATCACCACGCCCAGATATACTGGTCATTGAATTTGATGACAACGTCGATTTAGTGCAAGAAAAACACATTATCGCTGAGGTAGACAAGCTATTGGCAGAACATGAAAGAATTAGTGTGATGGCAATACTTGATGAAAGTGCTAACTGGTCGCTTGCGGCAGGATTTAAGGACATTGTCTGGACACTGACAAATCTAAAACGAATCGAAAAAGTAGCAATCGTTGCTGACAGCAAGGTTATTACTTGGTTGGTGAATGCGGATGCTATTATCGCTCGAATGTTTGATATTCAAGAAAAAGCATTCGCCTCAGCCGACTTTGAACAAGCTTGGAACTGGATTCAAGCTCCCAAGTAGTCGCGTTCAACATAAGATCGTTGACAGCTCACAGACAGTAAATAAAAAGCCAGATCCTTAGGGTCTGGCTTTCTTGGTCAGGGTAAACTGCTTGCACTCATTAATCTAGGTGCTCAATAAGCCAAACTTCTTCAGCAAATCGAGTTAAGCCTTGTTTTATGCGACGATGATTATCGTCTGCCTCATCTCGTTCCAACAACGTTAAACGGTATTCTTCACCAAAGTACGCCTTTACTTCACTCGACGGAACACTAAACGGAGGCCCGGACATTTCAGCTTGGACATAATCAAGCGTAATCAATAGGATTCGACCACCCGGCATTAGAGAACGCTTCAAGTTCTCAACGTATAAGGCTCTTAACTCTTCCGGCATAGCGATAAGTGCAGCACGGTCATAGATAAGCTCTACAGGCCGTATAGGAGCTGTGAAATAGTCACCTACGTAGATATCTAACTCGTCAAACTGATACAACTCAAATTGGCCATTAATTGGAGTGACCATTGGCGTATAAAAATGCTCGGCAAAAAAGGCACGCACAGCGATCTGACTGAGCTCTACACCTTGAACGCTATCGTGGCGCTGTGCTAGCCAAACAAGGTCCTCAGATTTACCACAAAGCGGCACAAAAACACCATCAGTGCGGTTTGGTTTTACTTGGTTCCAGTATTTGATAAGTAACGGGTTCACATCTTCCAGATGAAAGCCAATTTTATTCGATGCCCATTTATCATGCCACAATTCAAAGTCGTTCATTTATCGTTCATATTCGGTGTGGATAATCATTAACGTAGAGTTTACAGAATGAGGACAAAAAGTCATGCCTCTGAAGGTAACTTTATTGCGAGACTTAGGTCACACATCAGACACTGTTTCGTGTTTTTAGGTTGGGTTCGGTAAGTTAGTCCCCATACTATAGGTAGTGCAACTCCTGAACGTTATCGTCCTTTTTGCATACCGTTTTCGTAACGTAACTAGGAGAGAGAATGAGCATGTTTCTTCGTACCGCAGCACTAATGCTATTGGTACTCAGCCGCGCACCTGCATTTGCGGCAACGCTTAATCAATCCGATTCAACTACTTCAAAAGGAAACCAAGAACAGAACGAAGTTTGTCCATCTGTATTCAAACATAGCCTAAGTGGCTTATATGGCATCGATGCTGTTAACAGCAACGCACTTCAACCTCACTCTGACTTTGATATCTTGTATAGCAAAGCCCACCAAGCTCAGCACGAATTAGAGTCGCTGTGTAAAACTACCGCCCTACTTACTGGTACCGACGCTTATTTCGCAGGCGTGAAATCTTATGACCGCGCACAGGAAAAAATCCGTACTGAACTTAATGGTGAAGTAACTCAAATCACCGACTTAGCTCGTGGCACAATCGTAGCCGATGATGTTGAAGGTCTTGTTGGTGCTTATGAAGCTCTCAATCGCGAAGCCAAAGTCGTTCGTGTTAAAAACCGCTTCAAGAGTCCTGCGCCTTCTGGCTACCGTGACTTGAATATTTTGGTTCAACTTCCAAAGACCGGAATCATTGCAGAAGTTCAGCTTCACTTGAAAGCCATTGCCGACGTGAAAAGCGGTCCAGAGCATGATCTTTATGAGATAATTCAAGGCATCGAGCGCAACGCAGCCTCACAAGATCGTAGCTTAAACGATATTGAAACTGCGCAAATCACCAGCTTAAGAAGACAATCTCTAGAGCTTTATCAAAATGCGTGGCAGCCATACATTACTACCAATATTAAAGCGGCATAGTGTCGCTTTAGTCTTGACTCTTTAACGAGTAAATTCATCGACAAAAAAACAAAAAGACCACATATTGTGGTCTTTTTGTTTTCTAAAGTAAGAACTTAATCTACTTTGATGTTCTCGACTCGTGCCTTCAGTTTTTGGCCGGGACGGAATGTAACTACGCGTCGAGCAGAAATTGGAATATCTTCACCAGTCTTAGGATTTCGACCAGGACGTTCATTCTTGTCTCTCAAGTCAAAATTACCAAAACCCGACAGTTTTACCTGTTCGCCACTTTCGAGTGATTTTCTGATTTCTTCAAAAAATACTTCTACCGTTTCCTTGGCATCCCTTTTACTGAATCCGAGTTTCTCAAATAGGTTCTCAGCCAGATCGGCTTTTGTGAGCGCCATAAAACTCCCCTCAAAGCTAATTTAAACCTTACTATCACAGCGATAGCGCTAAACATTTCGTTTGACCAATCAACAACATAACGGTCTAACTTTGAAAAGTGTAAGCCAACCTTCTGATTTTCGCCAACTTTTTTATATCATGGAAATGTCAGGATATTTTCTTATCTATTAGCAAGTTACCGTTTTAATAGCACAAAACAAAAGTTTCAACAGCACACAGAGCTTAACCGCAGTCATATATTTCAATTATCTTCGATATATCAGATATAAATAAAATAACAACAAATTACAAAATACCTAACGCAGACCACAGTTTTACAGCATTTATCTTATAAAAACAGTAAGTTGCAGATGCCTGTCAATATGAAACACGTTTAACCCGCTCGACAGAAAGTTATACAATCTCGTGTATAAAGAGCTATATTTTTAGGTTGCATCAGTTCTATGTGATTAAACAAAAAAAAGCGAGCCAATTAAATTGACTCGCTTTTCGAACACTTAGCTAAGTGAATAACTAATAATCAGTCACGCAGTGAAGCACCAAACTTCTCAGATACGTGAGCAACGATTGTATCTACCGCACCAGCGATATCTGCGTCTTCTAGAGTACGTTCAACTGATTGCAACGTTAGTGCGATGGCAAGACTCTTCTTGCCTTCTTCAACACCTTTACCAACGTATACATCGAACAGTTTCGCGTCTTTCAAGAACTCACCACCCTGTTCTAGACACGCAGCAACGATGTCACCTGAAGCTACAGCTTCATCAACAACAACTGCAATATCACGACGGTTTGAAGGGAACTTAGAAAGCTGTACCGCTTCTGGAATCACTTTAGAGTTAATTGCAGACCATTCAATTTCGAACACGATAGTACGGCCATTAAGACCAAACTTACGCTCAAGCTCTGGGTGAACAGTACCAATTACACCAACTTCTTTGCCATCTACGACGATTGCCGCAGACTGACCTGGGTGAAGTGCTGGGTGTTTCGCTGCAGCAAATGAGTATGCTTTCTCGTTTGCTGACAGTTCTAGGATCGCTTCTAGGTCGCCTTTAAGGTCAAAGAAGTCAACTGTGTTAGTTTCAATATCCCAATGCTCTTCGCTGCGTGTACCAGCAATAACACCAGCAAGCATTGGCTCTTGGCGCATACCGTTTTCTGCAGTTTCACAAGGGATGAAACGTAAACCGTACTCAAATAGGCGAACACGTGGCTGCTGACGCTTCTGGTTGTGAACAACCGTGTTAAGTAGGCCCTGAATCAACCCAAGACGCATTGCTGACATTTCCGCAGAAATTGGGAATGGCAAGACGAGTGGCTCAACGTCAGGAACGATTAGCTTTTGCTGCTCTGGTTCAACGAAGCTATAAGTGATGGCTTCTTGATAACCGCGGTCAACAAGCAGGTTACGAACACGCTTGAGAGGCAGATCCGCTTCAACATGGTTGTGCATCTTAAGTGCTGCTGCTGGGTGCTGGTTTGGAATATTGTCGTAGCCGTAGATACGACCAACTTCTTCAATCAGGTCCTGCTCGATAGCGATATCGAAACGCCATGTTGGTGCTGTTGCCGTCCAACCAGACTCTGATGCTTCAACAGTCAAGCCTAAGCGCTCAAGGATTTCAACAACGTCCGCATCTTCAATGTGATGGCCAAGTAGCGCATCTAGCTTAGTGCGACGCAGTGCTACTGTGTTTGCTTTTGGCAGGTCAGCTTCTGACTCTACACCAACAACTGGTGCTACTTCACCGCCACAGATTTCAACAAGAAGTTCTGTTGCACGCTCCATTGCACCTGTCTGAAGTGCGAAATCCACACCACGTTCAAAACGCATTGAAGAATCGGTGTGAAGACCGTAGCTACGAGCACGACCACGGATGTGGTCAGGTGCGAAGAATGCACATTCTAGTAGAACGTCTTTAGTTTCAGAGGTAACACCAGACTCTTCACCACCAAAGATACCAGCAATTGCCAGTGCTTTATTGTGATCAGCAACAACTAGAGTATCTGCGTTAAGCTCTGCTTCAGTACCGTCTAAAAGTGTTAGCTTCTCGCCTTGTTCCGCCATACGTACCACGATGCCACCTTCGATCTTCGCTAGATCGAATGCATGCATTGGTTGGCCTTGCTCTAGTAGAACGTAGTTAGTGATGTCAACGACTGGATCGATTGAACGAATACCACAACGGCGCAGTTTTTCTTGCATCCACAGTGGCGTTTCAGCTTGAACGTTCACGTTCTTAACGATACGACCTAGGTAGCGAGGACACGCTGCTGGCGCTTTCACTTCGATAGAAGCAACATCTGCAATAGACGCTTCAACCGCGTTTACTGCTGGCTCTGTCACGTCAGCACGATTTAGAACACCTACTTCACGAGCTAAACCACGAATGCTGAAGCAGTCTGCACGGTTAGCTGTTAGGTCTACGTCTACCGTTACGTCATCAAGACCTAGGAAGTCGCGGAAATCAGTACCGATAACAGCGTCTTCTGCAAGTTCCATGATACCGTCAGACTCAACGTCGATACCCAACTCAGTGAATGAGCAAAGCATGCCGTGTGAAGGCTGACCACGTAATTTCGCTTTCTTGATTTTAAAATCGCCTGGAAGGACAGCACCAACGGTTGCTACTGCTACTTTAAGACCTTCACGACAGTTAGGAGCGCCACAAACGATGTCTAGCAGTTCTTCTGCGCCAACATCAACTTTTGTTACACGTAGTTTATCTGCGTCTGGGTGTTGACCACACTCAACCACTTTACCTACTTTAACGCCAGTGAAAGAGCCAGCTACTGGTAGTACGTCGTCTACCTCAAGACCAGCCATTGTAATTTGGTGCGTAAGCTCGTCAGTCGTAACCGAAGGACTTACCCACTCACGAAGCCATGATTCGCTGAATTTCATTGTGATGAACCCTCTGGATTACTTGAACTGTTTTAGGAAACGAAGGTCGTTCTCGAAGAACGCACGCAGGTCATTTACGCCGTAACGTAACATTGTCAGACGCTCTACGCCCATACCAAACGCGAAGCCAGAGTATTTCTCAGGGTCAATGCCAACAGCACGAAGTACGTTCGGGTGAACCATGCCGCAGCCAAGAACTTCAAGCCACTTGCCGTTCTTGCCTTTTACGTCTACTTCAGCAGAAGGCTCGGTGAATGGGAAATAAGATGGACGGAAACGAACTTCAACTTCCTCTTCGAAGAAGTTGCATAGGAAGTCATGCAGAATGCCCTTTAGCTGAGCGAAGTTTACATTCTCGTCAACTAGCATCCCTTCCACTTGGTGGAACATTGGTGTATGAGTTTGGTCATAGTCGTTACGATAAACACGACCAGGTGCGATGAAGCGGAATGGTGGTTTACCATTTTCCATCGTACGAATTTGAACGCCTGACGTGTGAGTACGTAGCATCAAATCTGGGTTGAAGAAGAAAGTATCGTGGTCAGTACGAGCTGGGTGGTCTTCTGCGATGTTTAGTGCATCGAAGTTGTGGAATGCATCTTCGATTTCTGGACCAGACTCAGTGTTAAAGCCTAGCTCACCAAAGAACTGTTCAATACGCTCAACAGTACGAGTAACTGGGTGTAGACCACCGTTCTCGATACGACGACCTGGTAGTGTAACGTCGATTGTCTCTGCTGCAAGTTTTGCTTCAAGTTCAGCACGTTGTAGTGCATCTTTACGAGCAGCGATCGTTTGTTGAACTACGCCTTTTGCTTTGTTGATCTCTTGACCAGCACTGCGGCGTTCTTCTGGTGGTAGTTTACCTAGGCTTTGAAGTTGAGCGGTTAGCTCACCTTTCTTACCTAGATACTGAACACGCACTTCGTCAAGTGCGACTAGCGAGTCTGCAGCTTCAATCGCTGCGCTCGCGTTAGCAATGATCTCTTCTAGATGTTGCATCGTTTCCTCGTCTACCGTCCGGTAGTATCCATAAGGGTGTTTTTTGATAGCTGTACATACTAATAAAACCCGCAGCTAATGCCAAATTGATTTGTAATTTGAACGGGTTATTGGGCAAAAAAAACTCGTTTTTTGCCCTTTTAGCAGAAATCACACCGGAAACGATGGCCATTTGCCGATATTCGGCAATGGTTAATTCGCGTTTGCGCGAATAAAAATGAAGTTTGGACGACGTGAAAGTTTATCAAATGTCTCAGGTGATACTTCTTTCATCGCGGGATCAGGTTGACCTTCGGAAAACTTGTCGAGAGTAAAACCACTTTCAGCTAAGCTATCAAACAAGTTAGTAAACGAACGTCTAAAGAATGAAACTTCTACGGGTTCGCCAACGGTATTCCAATCTTCAGTGATACGCTCTACTGCAAAATAGTTGTTAAAAGCGTCATCTTCAAAATCAACAAGTGGGTGATGGGTAGAGAAAATGAACTGTCCACCTTGTTTGAGTACACGATGTACCTCTTTAAAAAGAGGTACCAAGTCTTCAAGGTAGTGCACCATTAAAGGGCAAACAACAAAATCATAACTATCGTCGGCTTCTTGAGGAAGTCCATCAGATAGATCTTGCGCATAGCATGTTACAGCGTCACCTAGTTTTTGTTTAGTAATTTGAATCATTTGTTCCGAGAGATCGACAGCGGTTACTTTCGCCCCCTGATTAACAAAGTGCTGCGCATAAACACCAGGACCACACCCTAGGTCCAATACCGCTTTGTTGTTTACCTCACCCACCAAAGCTAGTGTTGAAGGACGCTCATAAAGGCCGTTATACGCGTTATTTTCAATCGCATCTGCGTACTTTTCTGCATGTTTTGTATACATTTCACCCATATAAATACCTCCAACTATCAAACCATTAATTCCACATTCGGGTCGCGCAATCTACCGTTACTATAACTACTCGTCAATCTCTTCTGCTCGCCAAACTAGGCGTAACATGTCTTTGTGTTGAATACCGTATTCGAAGATCGGTTCATCATAATTATCGAGGAAGAAGTCTTTAATCACTCTATCTACTCGAAAACCATGCTTTTGATAAAACGATAGTTGATAACCAAATGTACCTGTTCCTAATTCGACAATTCTAATACCTCGGCTCGCTAACTTCGCTAGTGTTTCATCAAGTAGAACTCCGCCAAATCCTTTGCCATGGTACTCTGGGTAGGTTGCGATATTGAACAGTTCAGCTTTACCATTAACCTTATCCACTTCAATTAACGTTGCCCCAATCAACCTATCTTGCATAAACACTGCAAAAGCATGACATCGGCCTCGATAAACGTTAATCGCGGCTTCCTCTGGGTCAGCCAATAACAAAATATCCAACGGTAACTGTTCTTGAGCAATCTCTTTCACTTCAAACATCGAGTTATTCATCTTTTAATACTCTTTCCATCAGATAGTTATCTAACACGACGCCACGAATGTCAGCTTGGTTTGGTCGCACTACGTTAAAGCCAAAATGAAGGAAAAACGGCTTTGCTGTAATGCTCACATAGGAGTACAGCCTACAAATATCAGCTTCTCGTGCTTTATTGATAATGGTCTGCATCAACACACTCCCTACCCCTTGCCTCTGTGCTTGGTGGTGACAATAGAAATGGTCTATTAATCCATCGGCTTGTAAATCACTATAACCCAGTATCTGAGTTTGGTTTGTCACCACAAAAGGTTTACATCGAGCAATATACGCTTCAAAAGCGGATGTCTCTAACTCATCACGAGCCCATGCTCTAATCTGCATCTCATTGTAATCATTGCGATTTACAGTGCGAATTGTTTGCCGATATAATTCCAATAACTCATTTGCATCGTCTTGCGTCGCTGCTCTAACCGACAATCGCATATCTAGACTCCTTTATGTGACCGTTAATTCTCGCAATTAATAGTAGCAAGCTAAAGATGTTTAACGGGGTTCAATGTTAAGGTTACTAGACGGTAACCAATTGAAAAATATCTTTTTGTGTACTAGATATTAAAACTCATAGATGAAGCTATCCGGAAGCCATTATGCCCAAAAAAAATAACAAAGTGCTGGTGCTGTACGCACATCCATCTCAGAGACGCTCAGAGGTCAATGCTCCGATGTTTAGAGATGCCCAATCCATTAAAGGAGTCACCGCGGTCGATCTGTATTATGAGTACCCAACTCACAACATTAATATCGATAGAGAGCAACAACGATTAATTGATCACGATATTGTTATTTTTCAATTCCCTCTCTATTGGTACTCAACGCCTTCTATCCTTAAAGAATGGCAAGACTTGGTATTAGAGTATGGGTTTGCTTATGGGCAAGATGGCACAGCACTTCATGGTAAGACTTTTTTATGTGCAATCTCTGCTGGCGGTAAGGCCGATGCTTATCAAACAGAAGGCTACAACCATTTCACTATTAGAGAACTACTCCAACCATTAGAACAGACTGCTAGTTTGACAGGCATGACCTATTTACCGCCTTTCTGCCTTTTTGGTTCACGTACAGCTCAAGAAGAGCGACGTATACCGGAGCATAGAGAGCGTTGGAAAACGCTTTTAAACCTGCTTGTTACCAGCTCGTTCGATATCGAACGAGCAAAACCTCTCGAAAAACTAAACCATTATTGGCCACAAGAACAGGCTATCGAATCAGATAAGGACGCATCATGACCGGTTACTTTCTCCAGGCTTTCGTTTATCTTATAGCCGCCGTCATCGCAGTACCTATTGCTAAGCGCTTGGGTTTGGGATCTGTACTTGGTTACCTCATTGCTGGGGTGGTTATTGGACCTATTATTGGCCTCGTGGGCGAAGAAACTACTACCATTCAACATTTCGCTGAGTTTGGTGTCGTTATGATGCTGTTCTTAGTTGGCCTAGAACTAGAACCTAAGATGCTTTGGGGCATGCGTCATAAACTTATCGGTCTTGGTGGCATTCAAGTTGGTGGCACAGCAGCAGCGGTTATGGGAATAGCACTGATGCTCGGACAAAGCTGGAGCGTTGCGCTGACTATTGGCCTTATTTTTGCTCTTTCTTCGACTGCAATTGTTCTGCAAACCTTTAATGAAAAAGGACTGTCGAAAACAGAAGGTGGCCAGAGTGCATTTTCAGTCTTGCTATTTCAAGACATTGCCGTAATTCCAATGTTGGCGTTCATTCCCTTACTCGCCTTGCCAGAACTAGTTGAACAAGCGCAAAATGCCGCGGCGCAGGCGGCTGAGCATCATGACGAATTAAGCTTGGTAGCTGGACTTCCAGGATGGGCTTATGGATTAGTCATTACTGCGTCAATTGCGGTGGTCGTCGTTGGTGGTCATTATCTTAGTAGACCTTTGTTTAGGTTCGTCGCATCATCTGGATTAAGAGAAATCTTTACAGCTACTGCGCTTATGCTTGTTATTGGTATTGCAGCCTTAATGAGCTTAGTCGGTCTATCTCCTGCCCTTGGTACATTTTTGGCAGGTGTCGTATTGGCCAACAGTGAGTTTAGACATGAGCTGGAGTCAAATATTGATCCTTTTAAAGGGCTTCTCCTAGGCTTGTTCTTTATTACCGTTGGCGCAGGTATTAACTTCGGTATCCTATTTGACGATTTCTTTGTCATTATCGGTTTAACTTTGGGTGTAATGCTCCTAAAGGCAGCAGTACTGTACGTACTCGCGATGATTTTCAAAATCAAAGATAGTGCCCGATGGTTATTTACCTTGAGTCTTGCTCAAGCCGGTGAGTTTGGTTTTGTTCTGTTAAGCTTCTCGGTTCAGAATCATGTATTGCCTACCGATATCGCCCAAACACTATCACTGGTTGTTGCTTTATCTATGTTCTTAACTCCTGGTCTGTTTATTCTGTTTGATAAAGTCATTTTGCCTAAATTTGAGAAAGACAGTAATGACCGTGAGGCCGACACAGTTGAAGAGCGGGGCACTGTCTTGATTGCGGGTATTGGCCGCTTTGGGCAGATCGTCAATCGTCTTTTGGTCGCCAATGATGTGAAGACGGTGGTACTAGACGTACGTGCTGAACAAGTCGATAACATGCGCCAAATTGGCACCAAAGCTTATTTTGGTGACGCGTCCAAGCCAGATATCCTGCATACTGCAGGAATCGAAGATGTGAAACTGCTTGTTATTGCTATTGATAATCAAGAAACCAATGTTGAGCTTGTAAAATACGTTAAACATACGTACCCTCACGTCAAAATTCTTACTCGAGCATTCGACAGAGGGCACGGTTACCAACTAAGGCAAGCCGGCGCAGATTATATAGAGTCTGAAACCTACCATTCAGCTTTAGAGCTTGGTGCTAAAACCATGAAATGTCTTGGCTTTCACCCATTCTTTATTGAACAGCAGAAATCCATCTATAAGACGATTGAAGACAAACAATCCGACCGTCTATATAAAGCTTGGGCAGACGGTGCTGATGGTGAAGAACGCTACGATAACAACTACCGTGACTTATTCATTGAATTGGAAGGCTTCATAAAGGATGCCATGCAAGTCGATCGAAATGACAAACATTCTCGCGAGCGTGGATGGACACCACCTCCAAAAGGTTATGCGGATAAGTTCGAGGAATAAAGCGTAAGTAACATTAATCTTTGCTTTGTTTAGCCCCCTGTAACTAATGGGCTCATAAGCTATGATGTTAACAGAGACGGGCATTTAGTCCGTCTTTCCTTTTTCACAAGTACACAATGATAAGTAAATAGGCACAAATAAAGAGAACAACGTGGATAAAGATTCAAAACAGTTAGCCAAACAATTGTTCAACATGACCCTTCCTATGGTGCTGGGAGTGTTGTCCCTTATGAGCTTTCAATTAGTCGATAGTGCCTTTATCGGACAACTCGGCGTATTACCTCTCGCTGCTCAAGGTTTTACACTGCCGATGCAAATGCTCATTATTGGTATCCAAGTAGGCCTTGGTATCGCTACAACGGCAATCATTTCTCGTGCTTTGGGGGCCAATGACGAGTCTTACGCAAAACAATTAGGGGGGTTGATCCTTGTTTTCGGTAGCTTATGCGTTGCGGCAATTGGCGTACTCATTTGGCTAATTCGACACCCAATCCTCGCCTTGTTAAGTGCACCCGAATCTGTCTATCCAGTAATTGACAGCTATTGGCCTTATTGGCTTCTAAGCTCTTGGGTTGGTGCGGTGCTGTACTTCTACTACAGCGTCTGTCGCGCTAATGGTAATACGGTTCTACCAGGAATGATGATGGTCGCCACGAGTATCATTAACTTAATTCTCGATCCACTGTTTATCTTTACCTTTGATTTGGGTATCAATGGCGCGGCAATCGCGACTATCGTCGCCTTTGGTATTGGTATCGCTTTCGTCGCACCGAAAGTGGTCAATAAGAATTGGGCATCGTTTGATTGGAAAGATGTCAATGTAGTAAACAGTTTGAAGTCGATATGGAAAATTATGGCACCCGCGATGGTCAGTCAATTACTTCCCCCGCTTTCCTCGATGTTGGCTACTAAACTACTCGCAACATTTGGTACTGCTGCAGTAGCTGCATGGGCACTGGGCTCTCGTTACGAGTTTTTTGCCATTGTAACCGTATTAGCTTTGACCATGTCTATGCCGCCTATGGTCGGTAAGCTATTGGGGGCTAAAAACCTTACAGATATCAAAAAACTCGTCAACCTTGCCGTAAGTTATATTCTTGCGTTCCAACTCTTAGTCGCCATTATCACTTACTTGTTTGCAGGTCACTTATCAATACTGATGACCAGCGAAGACAATGTACAACAGATCCTCAATTATCATCTTATTTTAGTCCCTTTCAGCCTTGGGCCTTTGGGCATCTGTATGTTAATGGTGTCTATATCCAATGCGCTTGGCAAAGCAAAAACCGCTTTGACCATTTCAGCGCTTCGTTTATTTGCGTTCTTCTTGCCTTGCTTGTGGTTAGGGTCACAGTTTGGAGGAATCGAAGGACTCTTTTGGGGCGCTTTGGTCGGAAATGTCCTTGCGGGTCTAAGCGCTTGGTTCACATACAGTTATTCTTTAACGCAATTAGAAAAGTCCCTTTCTAAATAAGGCTCAATTTCTATTCCATTTGTACTAACTATTTTTGTCAAAATAGCCCTCCTTTGCTACGTTTAAAAGACGTAGTGAAAGGAGAGGTACAATTAATGAAAATAAACGTTCAGACCCACCACGTTTCAATTGGCGAAGAGTCTCGTCAAGAGATTGAAAACAAATTTGACAAAGTATCAGCTCACTTTCCTCAGTTGATCAGCTGTGACATCATTATCAAGAAAGAGCATGGCCAACACGAAGTGGAAATTTTCACCAATTATGAGGGTGTGAGAGTATCAGCTAAAGCCACCCACGATATTATGTACCCAGCCATTTCCGCAGCGTTGAAGAAGCTTGAAGCAGGTTTGCGAAACCGAAAAGGACAACTAAAAACTGACTTGCACGCCAAACCGACGAGCACCAAACCAGAGATCGCGTCAGACATCATTCAAGAAATGAAACTCACTTAGCCTACCCTTTAAATACAACCTAAAAAGCCGGCTCTTAGCCGGCTTTAACTCGAAAACTTATTGCAGCTCAATAACTTATCCATTCCCATTCATAAATTCTTACACTGACTTTTCTATTCTAAATATCTGCTTTATTGCCAACAATATCGAACCCAGCTCAGCATTTCTCTAAAGTTCGCTCCTTTCTGACCACAATGGCGCAAAATGACAAATTCAATAATGCGTTGTCATTACTATGTGCTTAACGCTTTAGGAGGCACGATATGACATATAGAGAATTTCAACATACTGACACTTACAAACTGATGGTTGGCACAGGGGAGTTAATCTCATCTATTGCTTCCTTTCTTTTTACGCTAATCACAGCGATAGCCAAAGCCGGAGTATGGCTTGCTAAAAAAACCTACTCATGGATCGCTAAGCGATAATCCAACATCAACTCAACCAGAGACAGCGAATGAAAAGCAAATTAACTCTTGTTTTAGCATTGGCAATTGGATGTGCCTCTCCTGTTACGCTAGCCGAAGATAGCCATGCCACATCCGTAGGTACTGCAAGCCCACTCTTCGCACAAATGGATGCACTTCAACAGGACATAAATACATTACAAAAGCAGGCTGAACTTAATCGTTTTGAAGAGAGTATTATCGACAGAAAAAACGACGCGTTGAGACAATCACTTGCGGAACAGTTGCAACATAAAAACCAAGTAGATGAGAACAAGCAGCTTGTTACACAACAAATTCACCTCTTACAAACATTACTCGCGGCAAACGACCAAGACCTTAAACGACTTTCCGACGCATCCAAAATTGCGAGCGACACTGAAAAAGATGCCGTTCAGTTTGCAATGCAAAAACGTATTACCGCGATGGATGAGTATTATGCTGATCTGTCCACCACGTTATCTTGGGCCGCTGAATTAGGGGTAGACATTTCAAAAGCGGAAACTCAATTAGAGCAAGACTTACAGAAACGTGCTGACTTTTTATATAACTCTGTTCTTTTCTTAGATAGCCAACTAAGTGACATTAATGACCGACTTGCTTACGTACCAGAAGACGGTAAAGCAGGATTGCAAGAAGATGGGATCCGAATTTCTGGTCAGATTAATTTACTTATTCTTAGCTTAGAGTCCAGTATTACCCTGTTGGAAAACTACGGTGTTGACACTACAGAGTATAAACAGCTGTTATTCACTGTAACGGGGGGTATTAGCACGGACGTTCTCGATTTCAGCGTAATTGTCGGGCTCATGAAAGAGTGGTTAGGCGCATTTAAAGATTGGACGATGGAGCATACTCCGTCACTAATTGTGAAGATATTCGTCTTTGGCGTCATACTCTGGTTGTCACGTTCGTTCGCTAAAATTGTTGGTAAGGCGGTTAGGAAGAGCGTTAGCCATTCAACAATGAAATTCAGTGTTTTGATGCAAGATTTCTTTGTTTCAATGGCACAAAAAGGAGTAACGGCTCTAGGGCTGCTTATAGCCTTATCACAGCTTGGTATAGAGTTAGGACCGCTATTGACTGGTTTTGGAGTGGCGGGTGTAATTATTGGTTTTGCATTACAAGATACCTTGTCTAACTTTGCGTCTGGCATGATGATACTCATCTATCGTCCTTTTGATGTAGGAGATCTGGTCAAGGTTGCCGGCATATCAGGAACAGTGAGCCATATGAGCTTAGTATCAACGACCATACGGACTGTTGATAATCAAAGATTAGTCATTCCGAATAATAAGATTTGGGGCGATACTATCAATAATATTACCGCAGAGAAAACTCGACGTGTTGATATGACCTTTGGTATTGGCTACGGCGACGATATAGATCAAGCGAAACAGGTCTTTTCTGACATCTTGCAGCAGCACCCGAAAGTACTTAAATCTCCAGAGCCGATGATCTATGTACATACACTTAATGAAAGCTCTGTCGATTTTATTGTTCGACCGTGGGTACGAACAGAAGACTATTGGGATGTATATTGGGAAGTGACCGAAGAGGTGAAGAAACAACTGGACCGCAATGGGATCAGTATTCCTTTCCCACAAAGAGACGTTCACGTATATCAACATGACCTCGCTCAAAACACAACACTAGACCTGGTCACTCAAGTCGCAAGCAAATAACCACCAATGCGAACTTCAACCGAAGTTCGCATTAGTTTTAGTTATGGAAAATCAAAATATTTATCGTGATTGTCATCACACTTTTCTATTGATTGATTCTATTTCAAACTCTAATATCTGCGCCCTACCGCCCACAGTGGCGAATTTGAACAACAAAAAGCACGAACCACGCAGAGACGAGACAAAAACGAAATGGCATCCAAATACCCATTAGCTAGGCTGACCTTTTTAATCGCAATTTTGACTGCCGTTGGCCAAATGACCCAGACAATGTACGTACCGTCAATTGGGCAAATGGCGCAAGAGTTCCGCGTTAATCCAGCGATGCTGCAGGCAGTAATGGCGTGTTACTTAATTCCCTATGGTTTGTCCCAGTTCATCTATGGTCCACTGTCGGATCGATTAGGTCGCAAGCCAATAATTATCGTTGGTCTTGTTATCTATCTAATTGGAGCGCTCGTAAGCTTATTTGCACATTCTTTTGAACTCTTTCTACTAGGCAGCTTCATTCAAGGAGCGGGAATTGGTAGTGGCGGCGCAATGTCACGAACTCTTTCTCGTGACTGCTTTTCAGGCGAAGAATTACACAGAGCCAACAGCATCATTAGTATGTGCGTGATCTTTTCACCGCTGCTCGCCCCCGTTCTTGGTGGCGTGTTAACTGAAACTATGGGTTGGCGCTCTAGCTACCTTTTTCTGACTCTGTTTGCTGTTGCAGTAGTCATAGTCATGGCTTCCAAACTGGTCGAAACTCTACCAGTTGAGAGACGTAGCCAAAGTTCGGCGATGGATAACTACCGATTTGTGCTTTCTGACAAGCGTTTTCAGGGCTATGTCATTTGCTTAGTTGCTACCTTTGCAGGCGTTGCCGTGTTTGAAGCCGCTGCTGGTGTGTTGTTTGGTGGTGTTTTAAAGCTTTCGGCACTGACGGTAAGCATCCTGTTTGTATTACCAATTCCAGGTTATTTACTTGGTGCTGGGTTCTCTTCCATTATCGCAAAACGGTATGGTAACAACGCAGCATTTAAGTTTGGTTTGGTTTCGATACTTGTAGGCTCAGCGGTCGTCCTTGTGCCTGGATTACAAGGCTCGACCGACGCTTGGACACTTACCATCGGCTCTACCGTTTACTTCCTTGGCGCAGGTGTTTTGTTCCCTGCTGCAACTACAGGTGCCTTAACCCCTTTCCCAAACCACGCGGGAACAGGTGGAGCTGTGTTAGGGGGTATGCAAAATCTCGGTGCTGGTTTAGCAACCTTAGGCGCATCTGTTATACCCGCTACTAGCCAGCTACCACTGGGCGTAATCATGTTGATCATGGCGTTGTTAGCTATGTGGGGTTTGCATATCGCCAAGCGCGACAATGGTCCAGATAACGCCGACGATGCGGTAATGGTTTAAATTAGAAAAGAAACAAAGGCTACCTCAGTCTTAGGTAGCCTTTTTAAGAGCCTTCGTCCGTCGCTTTGCCCCTCATAAGAACACTTACTCAAACTTCAACTTTCTTATAATCATGCGCTATTCATTCAAAGAGCAACACGCCCTTCTCAGTTTTCGAAAATAAACCAGCTTTTATTTTTAATTCAGCCAGTTAACGTTGTATTCTTCATATCTATTATTAAACTATGTCTGTACCTCTGATTCACCCCAAGGAAGGAGTTATTGGAGTTGAAACTTAAATGTGTGCTCACTCTTAAAACCATGCTCACTCGCATGGTTGTTTTGATCGTATTACTAGGAGCCACGCACGTTACTCTAGCTCAGTCTGATACCTATATTGTCGCGGCTCATGAACGAGACTTTATCGCCCGTTTTATTTTTTCTACCATTGAAAAACAATCCAATTTCTCTTTTCAGTACGCAGACTATCCTGTATTTGGTGAGCGATTAGATGCTGTTGAAGACGGTAAAATAGACTTTGTCGCTAATATTACCTATACCAAGAGTCGAGCTTCACGATTCATCTTCTCTGAGCCAATCAACATTGAGCCAACCTATTTATTTAACAAAGGTGGCGAGTCGTTTGATGAAATGCATGTCATTGGAACAACAATGGGAACAGCGTTTAACGACATAATTCAGAGATACTATCCAGACAAACGTGTATTGGGGTTCAATGACAATGACGTTGCATTTGAGAGCTTATTGGCTGGTAATATAGATGGTTATATTGGCACTTTCCTACAATTAGAGAGCTTTTTATCTGCGGGGTTTAAAGCAACCTCGATCAACGACCAAGTCTCCATTCCACCTGTATCCATTATTACCAACAAACAACAGAACAAACCACTATTGGCGGCTTTTAGCGACATTATTGCAAAAGACTCTGTCCAGAAAGAAATTCGTCGTTACATCGACAGTTACATTACCGAAATTGCCATTAAACAACTGAGACACAAAGTTAACTCCAGTGGGTTAGACCTAGACTCTATTATTGAGATCTATCTTAACCCTCGCCCACCTTATGTGTTTTCAGGAGCGAATGGACAACCTGAGGGTATTTCTGTTGAGTTTGCAAAGCAAATTTGCAAACTCAATCAACTAAAATGCCGAATGGTCTACGATCCTACAGAATCGTGGTCAGCATCTTTGCAAAAGCTCACTTTGGGTGAACGTGACGTGACGACTCCTATTGCTGACATAAAACACCGTCAACGTATACTAAACTTCAGTCGTCCCTACGCTTCTATTCATGGTGCCATCGCCAAGCGTGTTGGTTACAAAGAAGAAGTCTACCGACATATTTCCGAACTGTTCGCGGAAAAAGTCGGTGTAGTGGAAAACGATGTGTTTGCCTCCATCACTCGACGTTCATTGCCCAACAAAACTCTGGTTTACTATAGCAATACTGAAAAGCTCATTAACGCGCTCACTACCGGAGAGGTCGATTACGCCATTACCAGTCAAGTTACGTTAGACACATTATTGTACGAACACAATATAACCAACGTGACACAAGACCGTTACTTTCGCCCTTTTTATCAATCTGAGTTGAGTTTTGGGTTTCCTAAAACTGAGCGTGGCGAGATTCTCGCTCAGTTGTTTAATAGAACCTTAGACTTTATCGACGCCAACTCAATCAACCGCCGTTATCAGCCACCAGCAAACTGGCGTGAACTGAATGAAAAAGAGAGTGACAAACGTCGATTAAATATCATCAATACACTGTTAGCGCTGCTAGTGCTAGTGACCTTTTTCTTCGGTTACATAACTAATCATCGCGCCAATCATGATGCACTGACTAAACTTAAAAATCGTCATGCTTTAAACCGTATCCGTAAACAGGCTCTAGAAAAAGGCCACGGACTAATTTACATCGACCTTAATCGCTTTAAACACATTAACGACACTTATGGTCATACGGTCGGTGACCAAGTATTACGTTGCTACGCCAAACGTTTGAAAGAAACCATTGATGGTCAAATTTACCGGATCGGTGGTGACGAGTTCGTTGCCATCACTGAATTCGACCCTAATGAACTCAGAACAATATTAGACCAACTAGAAAGCTATCCGTTTATAGTGCGCGGTTCCGGGGTTGTATTGACGCTGTATGCCTCTGTTGGAGTCTTTTTGCCAGACACTAGTGAGTTAAGTATCAAGCAGTTACTTATCTATACAGACTTCGCTATGTACGAAGCCAAGCGTAATGACAAGATCCGAAGTGTCATTATTGATGAGGCTAAACTCAGAGATCTTGCTATCGTTCATGACCCCAAAAAACGCTCACATCGTGATGTTCACAAAGGATAAGTAAAACTGCTTAACCTTTATTCCAACATGCTTCTTAGTAAAGACTTCCCCCTCAAAAAAACACAATTGCTAACAGAAAACCTCACTCATAACTCCCTGATTTGAAGAAATTTATGACACCTAGCACGAGATTGCGAATATAATAGTTTTAGTGAAATAAACAATAACAAGAGACTTTATGACTGCAAAACAAAATGCTAGCCAATTCGTGTCCATTATCTCAACCATACTTGTTATCGGACTCGCTATCTATCTTGGTACTCTAGTGAAGTCTGTTGATACGATAGAAGAGAAGCTTAGCCATCAGGCACAACAAATAGAAAGAACTTCTCTAAAAGCAGCAAATGGTAGTCTTGGTGATACCGCTCGCTCTTATGTTCCTGTCTATTCACATATTTATACCGATGGTGGTAAACCCGTATTGCTGGAAAGCACCTTAGTCGTGCGTAACACTGACCCTAACTCAAGTATTAATATCCATAGCATCAATTACTATGACACCAATGGCCAACTTGTTCGTCAGTTTGTCTCCGAAGGTTACAAACTTGAGGCAATGTCCAGTTCTGAATACTTGGTTGAAAAGCGCGAAGTCAGTGGAGGCGCAGGGGCTAATTTCTTAATCGAATGGTCGAATCCAAACCAAGCGTCAGCCCCTATTTTTGAAGCGGTCATGATTGGCTCTGGCCATGGAAAGGATATTTCATTCACTAGCCGAGCTCCTTTATAAAAAAACACCCCGCATAATGCGGGGTGTTTTATCAATATAACCACTGTAATTAGTTAGCCTGTTCGTTTAGATAAGCTTGAAGTGAGATGTTCGTCCATTCACGCATCTTCACTAGATAATTGGCTTGTGAATCAAGAATCTCTTTCGCCAATTTATCGTTAGCCGCCTGCTGCTGAAGCAGTTCCTCATTTGCTGCTTTTAGGGCATTGATTACTTCTGGCGGGAAAGAACGGACTTTAATATTCGGATACTCTGAACTCATCTTAGACCAACTGTTCGCGTTCTCATGCAAAGCTTGGGTGTACATATCAAACGCGGCAACGCGGAACGAAGTTTCTAAAATGATTTGGAGATCTGCTGGCAGAGATTCCCACACTTTCTTGTTGACCAAGAACTGAGTCTCAGAGCCTGGTTCATGCCATGCTGTGTAGTAATAAGGTGCGATTTTTTGAAAACCCATTCGCAAATCAAAGGCAGGCCCTACCCACTCTAATGCGTCAATTGTTCCTCGCTCTAATGAAGTATACAGTTCGCCCGGCGCGATGTTGGTTGGTTTCGCGCCAACTTTCGCTAACACCTCACCTGCAAAGCCAGGGATACGCATCTTCAAACCTTGCAGATCCTCAACGGTGTTGATCTCTTTTTTAAACCAACCACCCATCTGTATATCTGAGTTGCCGCCAGGGAACGACAACAAATTATGCGGTGAATAGACTTGCTGCATAAGTTCTAGACCCCCACCATGATAGAACCACGAATACTGCTCCATCGTAGTCATACCAAATGGCATCGATGAAAAATACAGAGTATTAGGGACCTTACCTTTCCAATAGTATGAACTTGAATGACCAAGGTCATATTGACCAGACTTAACCATATCAAACACACCTAAAGGGGCTTTGTGTTTGTTAGCAGAGTCGATTCGAATAATTAAACGTCCATTCGACATTTCTTTGGCTAACTTTGCCATATTCTTACTCGCGTCACCCAGAATTGGTGTATTAGGCCCCCAGGTTTCTGCCAGTTTTAAACGGTAAACTTTATCGTCAGCTTGCACTTGAAAGGTTGCCACAGCAGTGAGGGATGCAATGACGATAGTACTCAGTCGACGAATGGTTTTTGTGAATTCCATTTCTTAGATTCCTATGTACGTTATTGGATAGCTCAACAACAATGGATGTAAACACTATGTATGTCAAAGTGTTACCGTTTGGGTATATTCTTCTTAAGCAGTCATTACGCCTAATATTTAACCGTTCATCCCTATTTTATACTTCACATTGTCTAACGACTCTATTTAACTCCAACCTTTCACTAGCCAAAAATATTCCATTCTGTTTAACAAATTGATAGTTCTGTCACGAAATCTCTGTTATTAATAGCTAAATTGTTAAATATTCTAATAAGCATCATTATGGACTGGGCAACACTCTCAATATTCATCCCCACATTTTTCTTTGTTTCTATCACCCCAGGAATGTGCATGACACTGGCGCTTACAATGGGTATGAGTATTGGCTACCGACGTACGTTGTGGATGATGGTCGGTGAATTGCTCGGTGTTGCCGCCGTTTCTCTTGCTGCTATCTTAGGTATTGCTGCCGTCATGTTGAAATACCCAGAAGTATTCACTGTCTTTAAGGCCGTCGGCGCAACTTATCTGTTCTATCTTGGCATCCAAATGTGGCGCTCACGTGGTAAACTAGCCATCACCTCTGACGTTGAACAACAAACCGAACACAAAGATTGGGATCTAGTCGTTCAAGGCTTTGTTACCGCTATTGCCAATCCCAAAGGTTGGGCATTTATGATTTCGCTTCTTCCCCCATTTATCGACCAGTCAAAGCCAATGTTTGGACAAGTATCGATCATGCTCGGAATTATTTTGGTCAGTGAGTTTGTTTGTATGACTATCTACGCGACTGGCGGAAAAGGATTGAAACGAACATTGGGTAATGCAAACAACGTACGGACCATGAACCGCATTGCGGGAACACTCATGTGTGGTGTTGGGGTTTGGTTGTTTATTGGGTAAAAATGGGCTCCGATTTGGAGCCCATTTATTTTATTGTGTTACACCTGCAATCACTGAAGGCTCTCCCGTCACTTCAGGCATACTACCGATATCGGCACTACCCGTGACAGAAGTTGGTACCGCAACGGCAGGGTCTTGCAAGGTTAATGCGTCGCACTCAGACGTTGCCAAAGGTTTCATCAACTCTTCAATTTCACGAGCTTTTATAACGTATTGACTGCTTCCTCCCATAACTACACCATCGCCGATTGAAAAGGCAGCACGATAATGGTCGTCCCCGTCATTTTTGATACTTGGAATGCCCCATAGATCACCATTCCCTCCGTAGTTAAGCATAAAGGTCTGGTTCGCATAGTCACCAGCATCACCATTTCTATCATTGTTAGTGGTATGAACATAGCTAAACTGAATTGGACGGTCGAAGCTCACGATATCCCCCGATTCATTGCGAACTGTAGTCAATCGATTCCACTCATTGACCCCTGTTTCCCACACATAAAATTCTTGCACAACATTAGGATCGTAAATTTCCCATGGATTAGAAATAGACTGCGACGATAGAACCATTGGTCCTGTTCTCAATCCCCAATGGTGAGGTGTAGATTCAAGGCTTGATGAGGTAACAGACGAATCGAAATGAACCGCTTCGCCACTGGTTACGCTAACGAGCGTCAGTGCGTTAACACCATCAATCGAGAACGTAAATTGATAAGCAGTGCCATTCACAGTTTCAAATGGGCTATTCTCTCCCCAATACTGGGCGATATGCTGGTCATCAATGGTACCGATCGGACAATTATCGTAACAAGTTAGTGTAATGGTGCCGTTGTTAGGAAGTGCAGCATCACCGTTTTGTGACCCATCAATAAAGGTTTGGACATAATAAGTTATGCTATCCTCTCCGTTGAGATACTTCACCTCTCCGCCGAGCTGCTCAGAATACATATATAGACTGTCGTAATCGCTAAGCGATATTACGATTGGAGTTTCTAGCTGAGTCACACTAGGACCATTATCCGTCCAAGACAGCTTACCAACTTTAATGAACTGTTGATTGCTATAGTTCACGACCCACTGATCGAAAGAGTTGTCTTGATAGACATCATCATCCCAATAGTTAAAGTCTATCCCTGCTAATTCAGTGAGCGCTAACGTATTCACTGTGTTCTTGATTAAACGGCCCGGCGCTGTCACGATAGTCAAAGTTTCCTGTTGTTCGTTGTTATCCTTCACTACGGTGTCACCATTACTGAACTGATGACCGCTTTCGGTCCAAAGCCCCCAATAACCTATAAAGCCGTAGTTATCGTTATTGCCATTGCCCGTAGAGTCATAACGAATAGGAAAGCCACTATTGAGTTCGACAGCAGCCCCTGTCGATGCATCAAATAAATCATATCGATGAACGTGTGATGTAAATTCTGTCCGACTCAAACATTGAGAGCCAGTTGCAAAGTCTCCTGACTTGTAAGGCAAATCATCAAAACCGCCATTGGTACTCTGAACTAATACGCGATTCTCATTGAATGCTAGTGCAAACGTCTGTCCTCCACTACCATATTGACCAGAGTATTCCATGCCCGTTAACGCAACGCCTGTAGTTCTATCTTCAGACATGACCACACTGGCACATTGTTTGTAGCTTTGGTTACCGCCGTGGCTTCCCTGCTCATATAATGTGAAACCAATTTGTCCATCAAGATCAGAGATCGTTTTGACTTCACCTCCTCCTGATTGATTGTTTTGGTCAAAATTATCAAAGAAGTCAAAGTTAAAGGTGAAGTCGCCAAATGGATTGGCATCAGTGGCGCCATTACGAATTTCCGCTTTGAACTTAATCGCTTGTTCCCCCTCATCACTTTGTCCCATATCTGGAAGCCATACACTAACGCGTAAAGGGTCGGAATCAGACTCTCGAACAACCGTACTTACCGCTTTCATCAACTGGGTTTGATTACTCGCGCCTGATGATTGCCCACTATCACCTGATTTATCTTCATCAAAACACACTGACTCATCAGCTAAAACTAAGTAAGGCCCTTGGTTAGCAAACTCGACGCTGTTGAACTGCGCCGTAAAGCACAGAATGCTGTTCACGAGTTCAATAGGTTCTAAAGCTTCGTTCCAGACATGTGTCCGCTGCTCTGCGAGCGTATAGTCTGTGCCCGCGTCATTGTATGCGGCTTGAATAGTGAAAGGGGCTAGCGCCAAGACAAGTGGAATTAGTTTAGTCGTTTTCATTGGTCACTACCTCCAATTGTTCAGGCAGCGAAAGCTGAGATGTCGGAATGGTTTGAGTCTGATTACCTGAGCTGGAGTCTCCTCCACTTCCATTACAACCGAAGAGTATTCCTAGGACAAAGGTAGCGATTACTGCTTGGATATGAAGTCGTTTCATATCTCCTCCTTGTAATTCAACTTACGAACGTAATTCGCGCCAACTAACCTTATTTATAATGTGGTTATAAATACCCTAGGATAATGGATACATAAGTTTATAGAACAAAATCCCATATACATATGGCATTTGCTTATAAACCATACAATTTACATGGTTTATGTAGGTAAATTACAATATATGTAAAAACAGCACTATTGTATGACAAATATATCTATGCTAATCTGCGTTCACCCTTGCGGCAAAACGATTGCTATGCTTTTCCCCTATAAATAGCTTCTTCTACTATTAACTTGTTGATTAGTTAATCACCCCACCTACCACTTTAGAGTAGTTTAAAAGTGTAATTGATTTACATCATGTTTTAATTTTCTTTCACATTTAACAATGCGCGAAGATTCGAAGAACTAACACTTAGGTATTAATATGAGCAAGATGAAGCTTGTCGTGATAGGAAACGGCATGGTTGGTCATCGTTATCTCGAGGACTTAGTCGAGAAAACCGATATGGCTAACTATGACGTCACCGTTTTCTGCGAAGAACCACGCGTCGCGTATGACCGTGTCCACCTCTCCTCTTACTTTTCACACCACACTGCAGACGAACTTTCCCTAGTTAAAGAAGGTTTCTACGAAAAGCACGGCATCAATGTCCTTATTGGTGAACGCGCAATCAACGTTAACCGCGAAAACAAAATCGTTTATTCAAGTACTGGTCGTGAAATTAAGTACGACAAGCTTATTCTCGCAACAGGCTCCTACCCATTTGTACCACCTATTAAAGGTAACGAGAGCAAAGACTGTTTTGTTTATCGTACTATCGAAGACCTAAAAGCTATTGAAGCAACGGCGAAAAAGAGTAAACGCGGCGTTGTTGTCGGTGGCGGTCTACTTGGTTTAGAAGCAGCCGGAGCACTTAAAGCACTGGGCGTCGAGACACACGTTGTGGAATTCGCTCCAGTATTAATGGCGGAACAGTTAGACCTTCAAGGTGGTTTGCAACTTCGCAACAAGATTGAACGTATGGGCGTTCAGGTTCACACAAGCAAAAATACACTTGAAATCAAAGCCGAGGGTAATGAAGCCCGCAACACTATGGTGTTTGCTGACGGTACTGATCTTGAAGTAGATTTCATCGTGTTCTCTGCGGGTATCCGTCCACAAGACAAACTTGCTCGTCAGATGGGCTTAGGTGTTGCACCTCGTGGCGGTATCGAAATTAACAACTTCGCTCAAACTACTGACCAAGATATTTATGCCATTGGTGAGTGCGCTTCGTGGAACCGTACTTTCTACGGGTTAGTTGCTCCTGGTTATAAAATGGCGACAGTTGCTGTTGACCACTTGGTAGGTAACGACAGTCAGTTTGAAGGCGCAGATATGAGCGCTAAGTTAAAGCTACTTGGCGTAAAAGTGGGCTCTATTGGCGATGCAAATGGCCGTACTCCTGGTTGTAAGAGCTTCGTATACCAAAACGAAGAACAAGAAGTTTACAAGCGTTTGATTGTTTCTGAAGATGGCAAGAAGTTGCTCGGTGCAGTAATGGTTGGCGATACTTCTGATTACGGCGATCTACTTCAGCTTAAGCTCAATGAAATCGAACTTCCAGAGCACCCTGATACTTTGATTCTACCTGCGCATGCTGGTGCTGAAAAGCCGACACTAGGTGCAGATTCTCTACCTGAATCAGCCGTTATCTGTTCTTGTTTTGATGTCACTAAGGGCAAGATTGCACAAGCTGTTGCTGACGGTCACCACACGATTGGCGATATTAAAGCAGTGACTGGCGCAGGTACGGGCTGTGGCGGTTGTATCCCTCTTGTTACCTCGGTCCTTAATGCTGAACTAGCAAAATCAGGCATCGAAGTTAAAAACGACGTTTGTGAACACTTTGCTTACTCTCGCCAAGAGCTGTTCCACTTAATTCGTATCGAAGAAATCAAGACGTTCGAAGAACTACTTGAGAAACACGGTAAAGGTTACGGCTGTGAAGTGTGTAAACCTCTTGCAGGCTCTATTTTAGCGTCTTGCTGGGGCGAGCATATTCTTAAGCCTGAGCTTGTGAAACTGCACGATACCAACGACAACTTCCTAGGTAACATTCAAAAAGACGGTACTTACTCTGTCATTCCTCGTATGGCGGGTGGTGAAGTTACTCCTGAAGCACTGAAAGTGCTTGCTGAAGTGGCAGCAGAGTACAGCTTATATACTAAAGTCACGGGTGCTCAACGTATTGGTCTATTTGGTGCGCAAAAAGACGACCTTCCTGCTATCTGGAAAAAACTGATTGCGGCTGGCTACGAGACTGGTCAAGCGTATGCCAAAGCACTTCGCATGGCGAAGACTTGCGTGGGTTCAACATGGTGTCGTTATGGTGTTCAAGATTCTGTTGGCCTGGGTTCACGCATCGAGAACCGTTACAAAGGTATTCGTACTCCTCATAAGATGAAGTTTGGCGTTTCTGGCTGTACTCGTGAGTGTGCTGAGGCTCAAGGTAAAGACCTGGGCATTATCGCGACGGATGCTGGCTGGAATATGTATGTATGTGGTAACGGTGGTATGAAGCCACGTCACGCTGACCTACTTGCTTCTGACTTAGACGAAGCAACGCTAATTCAATATATCGACCGTTTCATGATGTTCTATATCCGTACTGCTGCACCGCTACAACGTACTTCAGTTTGGATGGAAAACATGGAAGGCGGCGTCGACTATCTACGTGAGGTGATCGTTGATAACAAACTTGGTATCAACGAACAGTTAGAAGCCGATGTACAACGTCTAGTGGGTGATTACAGCTGCGAATGGAAGAACACAATTGAAGATGAGTCTCAGCTTAAACGCTTCTCTCACTTCATCAACAGCGATCTTCGCGATGACAATGTTGTTTTCGTTCAAGAGCGTGAGCAACACCGTCCAGCGACATTTACAGAGAAACACCCAGAAGCTAAAGGTGACATCCTACACGTCGAGTTGGAGAAGTAATCATGGCATTTCAAAAAGTATGTGATATCCAAGACATCATCCCCGGCACTGGCGTATGTGCATTGGTGGACGGCCAACAGGTTGCTATTTTCCGCCCAACGGCCGCTGAAGAAGTGATGGCGATCAGCAATATGGACCCGTTCTACCAATCTAACGTGCTATCACGTGGATTAATTGTTGAGCACCAAGGCGAGCTTTGGGTAGCAAGCCCTCTTAAGAAACAACGCTTTAACCTAGCAACAGGTACTTGTATGGAAGATGAGCGCTTTAGCGTGAAAGCATACAAAACTCGTATTGCCAAAGGTGCAGTAGAAGTTTCGGCGTAAGCCAAGAGACTGAATAGCCTATAGGGGTTGGAAGCTCTAGCCCCTATCACTATTCAATCTTAACTTTTTAACTTTAACTTTTAATAGGTACAATTCTATGTCTGCTGATTTTAAACCTGCGCAGTTTGTGCAAACCATGATCGACGTTGGCGAAGCGAAAACAAAAACAAGCACTCGCGACCTACTCCTTCGTGGCACAATGGCCGGTATCATCCTGTCTTTAGCGGTAGTTGTTGCAATCACAACAATCGTCCAAACGGGTATCGGTATCGTAGGCGCACTCGTCTTTCCTGTTGGCTTCGTTATTCTAAGTGTAATGGGCTATGACCTTGTAACGGGTGTATTCGGTCTTGCGCCACTGGCTAAATTTGCTAACCGTCCGGGTATTACTTGGAACCGTATTTTCCGCTGTTGGGGACTCGTAGGTTTGGGCAACCTAATTGGTTCTCTTATCGTTGCTTACCTTGTAGCAGTTTCACTAACTGGTAACTTCTCTCTGGAACTTAATGCGGTTGCTAAAAAGTTTATAGCGGTATCGACAGCTCGTAGCCTTGGTTTTGAGAACATGGGCATGGACGGATGGATCACCTGTTTCGTACGCGGTATCTTCTGTAACCTTATGGTATGCCTTGGCGTTATCGGCAACATGACAGCACGTTCTGTATCAGGTCGTGTGGCGATGATGTGGTTCCCTATCTTCATCTTCTTCGCACTAGTATTTGAGCATACTGTGGTAAACATGTTCCTATTCCCACTAGGTATGATTCTTGGTGCTGATTTTGGTATTGCAACTTGGTTGAACTTCAACCTAATCCCTACCATTCTTGGTAACATCGTTGGCGGTCTTATCATGACTTGTCTCCCGCTTTACCTAACTCACGCTAAAACTGCACCATCTCTAGATGCACAAGCAGACGCAGAAGTGTCAGTGAACGCTGAGCCAGCACTGAGCAAATAAGCTTCTTGGGCCTCGTACTATGTGCGAGGCCTTGATGATAGCTTCTTTGGCTATAAACAGTATTAACTTTGCCATTATCTGAGTTTTACTTTTTATATCCAAAATTTGAAATTGATAGGCATAACTATGACCACTCATCAAACATCTTTAAACACTGGCTTCGTTTCTCTAGTCGGTGCAGGGCCGGGAGACCCAGATTTGTTGACAGTGAAAGGATATCGCGTAATTCAATCGGCTGATGTTGTCGTTTTTGACCGTTTAGTCTCTAAAGAAATTCTTGCACTTGCCAAACCAGATGCTGAGATGATTTATGTGGGCAAAAAGCTCGATTACCACTGTGTGCCTCAAGATCAAATTAACCAGATCTTAGTTGAACAAGCACAGTTAGGGCTCAAAGTGGTGCGCCTCAAAGGCGGCGACTCCTTCATATTTGGTCGTGGCGGCGAGGAGCTGGAAACACTGGCAGAAAATGGCATTAGTTTTGAAGTGGTTCCAGGAATTACCGCAGCGGCTGGTGCCACAGCCTATGCTGGCATCCCCCTCACCCACCGCGACCACGCTCAAAGCGTACAGTTTATTACCGGACATGTTCAAAAGGACGGTCGAGAAATTGAGTGGAGTTCACTGGCTCAATCAAACAATACACTTGTGTTCTACATGGGTCTGAAGCAAAGCGGCCGTATCACTGATAAACTAATTACCCATGGTCTTGACGAAAATACGCCGTGCGCAGTGATTGAAAACGGTACACGCAAAGAACAGCGCGTTTTCCAAGGGCCACTTAACACGCTGCCTACAATGGCAAGTGAGGCTGAAAGTCCTGCATTGATCGTGGTTGGAAGTGTTACGCAACTGCATGATAAGTTGAAATGGTTCTGATATAAAAAAGCCCAGCTATCTCGCTGGGCTTTATTTATTGATTATCTACTTTCGAGTCCAACGGTATATAAACATCAGAACGTCGATTTTGAGATCGCCCATCCGCTGTTTTATTCGAAGCTAATGGCTCAGATTCACCAAATGTTTTTAACGTTGTATTCTCTTTCCTCACCCCGTTACTGGCTAGTTCATTAGCCGTTGCCGTTGCACGTCTCATCCCCAATGCTTGGTTGTACTCATCAGAACCTACCCAGTCTGTATGCCCTTCTACAGTCACCTCAAAATTGTTAGCCGCTAACTGCTTGGCGACTCCAGTTAAGGTTTTGTGAGCCAAAGGCGTGAGATTGTATTTATCAAAGGCAAAATGTACCCGCGCAACCAAGTATCCCTTATCAGTCGGTTCACCAAACTTAGCAATGCCCAAATTCGATATGTAAGTCAAACATTCCTCGGGATTGGTAATGAGTGCAGACATCTTAAGTAACTGCCATTTAAGCTCATCATCCGTGCTGGTTTCCGTTACCTGCATATAACCTTGTCGATGTGTTCCCACACCTTCGATATCACCAATGGTTATATTATGTGAATACTCATAGTGCTTAGCTCCACAATACTCTGTAATGTGAGCACTTTCTTCATTAGCGACGGCATTGAAACTGCTAACGACTGCGATTGCTAGTATAGCTTGTAATTTCGACATCCTAATCACCCATATAAACGTGTCTCGCCTGTTCCTTGTGAGCCTTTTTGAATTAGCTCTTCGATTTTTTCTATAAACTCTTCGGTATCCGTTACATCTGTGATGTCTTCATCCGGATTTAACACACAATCTTGGAACCCACTTTGCTCCGACGCCGCAAAGTCGATGCCGATCACCGCAATATACAACCCAGGGATTTCTTCTCGAGCTTTGTCACACATACCTGCATCAACAAGCCCTTTTAGAATACCGTTGTTTGGACTTTCTACCCCATCGCTAAGCACCAAAACCATTTTGATTTTATCATTGTACTCAGCCAACTCGTCTTCATCCGAAGTATCAGGTTTACCGGCAAGCATATGTTGAAAACCGCGTAGCATACCTTGAAATGAGGCAGTACTCCCATCAGCCCACATATCATCTATAACATCAATTTCTGTTCGATCGCTGGTAAGGTCAATAGAATAAAACTGATTCTCGTTAGAACTTCCATAACCTCTATAAAGCTCTAAACTGTCTAGACGATACTCGGTACGCGCATCTGGAAATTTGTTGATGAACATTTCAGCCACACTCAAATCAAAGTCAACATAGTCATAAACTTCAACATGATACGACCGGTCATTATCATCTTCATCAATATCAAAAACACTAACTAGCCTTTGTGCTTGTCGCCTTTCACCATTCCGGCCATTGGGACAATCATCTCGATCCTGAGAGCAATCGTATACTTCGCCAGATGTATACTCTCGCCATTTGTTCCAGTTAACGTCTTCATATGTCCGAGGAGAATCGTCTTCATCGACATCGTCTCGGTAGCGCAATTGAGTCACAGTAAACACATTGCTGCCATTAGACTCTCTAGTTCTAATATTAAACGGCACAACCGCTACACGATTATCCAACTTACTTGTGAGTTCAGGCTGGTCATCGTCAGCGCAATAGTCTTCGTTAGTTGCTGGATCAGTTTGTATGTCACTACAGAGCAACTTATCAGCAATCTCTTTAACCGCGACTTTTAAGTCAGCGATCTTGCAGTTCGTCGCGGTACACGGGTCACTTGAATTCCCGCCCCATTGCCAACTCATAGAGCCTGAAAAGTCTGAAACAAAAACGATATCTATATTCTTATCGCCTAGGTTGAACGGGTATTTTTTGGCAACAGCGACCCCTTTTAGATCTTGGGTTTCTCCAAACACTGGTATCAGGTTGCTAGCAAACCAAGAATTATGATTAGTCGTTGCTTCAACCGTATATTGGATAAACTCATCCACATCATTTTCTGGGTCAGGGGCTTGATAAAAACGCGTAGCTACTACTGTTTCACTGTTAATGTCTCTGACGTAATCTCGGATATAGTCTTTTGCCATTTCATTCGCGTTAGCAGATTGGTCCTCTATTGTTACTGCTGAAGCAGCGGCTTGTGCTGCATCTCGTAAGCGATTCGTTTCTTGGATGTATCGCGTACCTTCGACAGCAAAAAACGTCATTCCAAGTACTGGAATAAGTGTAAATGCCATCCAAACGGCTGCAATGCCTCGTTGTCGCCGTGCACACTGTCTACATATACTACTCATGCTACCTCCCCGCCACGACTGAGCTAGATGTGATGGTTAAAGTAGGCGATCCAGTGTTTCCCCAAAACCGCGCGAACCAAGAGTCTCTTTGCTCACACAGTGATACTTGATATAAGGAATAAACCGTTTCATCCTCGGTGGGAACAAGGTCCGACTTTTGGTCAATCGATGTAGTTTCACAGCCCATCGCTCCATATTGGACACTGGTGTAACTATCCACCGTCGCGGTGTTATGCAACGCTTCTATCTTTATCGCTATGTCTGCTTCTGCCGTATCAAGCATCCTAGATGCTAAGGCATGCATGTCATCTCTATCACCGTCACTAAGAACCAGACGATCATTATAGAAACGAGCGCGCTCTTTAAGGATGTTAGCAAGAGCAAAACTCGCCCTATCTAACTGAGCTCTTACCAAAAGTTTATGACTGATATCCGTCGTAAAAAGGAAAATTCCAATTAAAACAATAACAACTAAAGTAAGCTCAATAATGAACGTGCCTCGTTGGTTTTTATGAGAGTACTTCATTATTCTCCCTCCCACCCCTCGTGCTCTAGTGTCAACACAGTTGTTCTGGAAATAGTTTTTTCAGATGCACCGAGGACATTGAGTATTGGGGTGTATTGATAATCCAAGGTTATCTCCGCCAAAGCGTAGCCCTCTTGAAAACCATCATCGTCTTCCGAAAAGCCTACATCATCGACAAAGTCCCTATATGAATTGAAATATTTCCCTGTAATTTGAAAATTCTCCTGTGGCGCTAGATAACTCCATAGCTTGCCATCAGATGTAATCAGTTCATCAAGCCTATTTTTATAATTGTCATGGACACTAGAACCTTCATAGACCTTAGCATTTCTTACTGTTTCTCGAAGCGAATACTCCACCAAATTGGTTACGTATATTTGATAGCTTGCTTCAATAATCAACAACGTCGTTAATATCAGCGCAACCGCTCCTACAGCAAACTCAACAGTTGAAGTTCCTTTTTGACGAGAAATCCGAATAAACATAACTACTACCCATCAGATTTGTAGAGCTGTCGTGATATCTTCGACACTTGGCTGTCGCTATACTCATCATTTAACAGCTCTCTGGCTTGATCAATTCTTCCCAGTTTAAAGAACGCTATAGCCAAGTTTGCTTTCACCACTTGATTGCTTGGATTTTCTTTAAATACCGGTGTGAGTAACTGAGTTACTCTGAAGTAATCACCTTTTGCTAAATAAACTACTGCTAAATTGTTTTTTATTATTAGATCATTATGACCTTTCAGTCTTGCTGTATTAAATTCTTGCTCGGCTTGATTAAACTTGTCCTGCTTACTATAAGTAATACCTAAAAGTACGTGAATATCACTCGATGTATTACCCAACTTCAGTGATTGCTTGTAACGAGTTTCAGCATAGCTGTTCTCACCCATCTTATCGTGGATCTGGCCACGCAGTTGGGCAAGCTGCCAATTCTGCACTCCGTCATTTAATAAATGATCTGTATAGAATTGTGCCGACTCAATATCACCTTTATCAAAATACACTTTCGCAAGTTCTTGGGTAATTTGATTATCTTCAGGTTTATTTTGCAAATGCCCCTTATAGTGCTGAATAAGTCCGTCATGATTGTCAACACGCTCCATGCTGTTAACAATGTCTTGATTACTAGGCGTTGAGCTTGACACACAACCGAATAGAAAAATGGTTACTATACAAACCAAGATACCTCGAATATCCATATCATTTCCTTAGGTCCGTGAAGTCTAGTTGCATCACTCCAGGTGCAAGAATTAAAATTACGATTGGAAACATAATGAGAAGTATTAAAGGAACGCTCATTTTGGCAGAGAGTTTCCCAACCTTCTCTTCAACTTTTAACAATTGAATCCGACGCATATCTTCAGCTAAATCACTCAAAATATTGGCAACCGATGTACCGTATTGAAGGTTTTGAATTATGGTTAAAACAAAGCTCTGGACCTCTGGTGCCGGCAAGCGATTGTTTAAGTCATTAAGTGCTTTTTCAATGCCATGGATTTTTCCTGCATCTGATGTTTTCTTGATTTGATAGCTAAGATCACTATCAAATGCCGCCAATTCTTTATGCAAGTAATCAAAAGAAGCTTCGATTGTCATACCCGTTTGAACGCATACAGACATGATATCTAATACGTACGGTAAGTTTCGTGAAATCTTTCTGACCATTAACTTCTTTTTGATATCGAGAATTATATCTGGAAGAATTATTACCGTTATCATAACAACGACAACTGCAACTACTTTATAAAGCACTGCTATATTTAAGAATAATATTGCTAACGATATACATACTGCGACAGCAAATTTAGTGGGTAGATAGTACTTTGCCAGATTTTTGTTGTAATAACCTGCATCAAGTAACTTCTGCTCTAGTTCCTTTCGCTGTTCTTTCGCAAAGCCAATAATTATACGATTACTCTTTACTGGGCTTAGTGTTTGTGACTTAGAAATAAATGATTTGATTTTTTTCTGTCTGCCATTGACCTTTACCATTTCAAAAACTAAAAAGGTAATGGTTAAAGTAATCACTAATAAGCTCATCAAAATGATCATAATCTTACCGCCTTAACCAATAACCAAACGATAAACAGGCCGACAAGCTCACTACCTACAACGTAATACAATACCCAAACACCTTTGGGATCATGGAGGATGTAGTTAATGTTATCGGGATTCACGTTATAGAGTATGACTGCAAAAATAACAGGAATCGCTGCGACGACTTTGGCAGAGATCCTTGCCTCAGAGGTCATCGCCATTTTCTTAGTCTCCATCGTTCTCGCGTCGACTAAGACTCGAATCAGGCGCGCTAAGACCCCCCTTAACTGACCTCCTCGGCTCATATTCGCTCTGATAGCAATAGTAAAGAAGATAAACTCAGGATAAGGAAAACGCTTAGCGGCACGCTGTAACACTTGGTCTGGCGACTCACCGAGCTTGAGCCGATCCCCCATATTTTTGAATTCCCTACCTACCTCATTATCAAGATTCTGACCGACAAAACTGACGGCTTGCATTAGGCTTTCACCCGCGGTCACCGCACTCATTAACACATTAAGTGCATCCGGAAACGTTTGTTGAAACTGAACTCGACGACGATTTGATAGCCATTGGTATCCTAGAAACCAAAACACTAACAGTGCGACGACAAAGACAACAATCTGATTAGCACTCAGTACTTCAAACGCAATGTACCAAGCAGCAACCACACTAGCCACAACGAACAGCCCGACCATGATGTTGGCACGTGGCCCCAATGTTTGAACTGAGAATTTAAATGACTCTTGAGCTTGCTTGATCCCTTTTTTAGGCACTAATGTACCTAAGTTAATCGCAGAGGTTAGTTCTTCTTGCGTGCCTGTGTCAGGGAAATACTGCGCGACCTTGTCCTTCTTGCCCATGGCCAAAAGCATTGCTACGACACCGAGTAATATGAACGAGATCCAAATAAGCATTATCTTACTCCATTAAAAGACATCATCAGCTCTTCGTATAAACCGTAGAACTGTGACTTTTTCACCAACTCAGAACGCTGCATAATCCCTTGAGTAAGAAACGATCCTTTGACATTTTCACCATAGCCTGACTCTTCATACTTAAAGCGATAGATTTCTTCCATCACCACATTCTCGCCCTCTAGGCCAACAACTTCTGAAATGCTAGTGACTTTTCGAGAACCGTCTCTCAATCGATTTACTTGCACAATAAGTTGGACTGCGCTAACAATAGAACGCCTTATGGCATCTAAAGGCTGGTTGAGGTTAGCCATCATTATCATAGATTCAACACGACTAATGGCATCTCGAGGAGAGTTAGCATGAAGCGTCGACATTGAGCCATCATGGCCTGTATTCATGGCCTGCAACATCTCAAACGCTTCAGGGCCACGACACTCCCCAAGTATGATCCGATCCGGCCTCATCCGCAGCGCATTTATCACCAAATCCCGCTGCGTCACTACGCCCGTTTCCTCAATACTGGCTGAGCGAGTTTCTAGTCTCACCAAATTAGGCTGTTGTAATCGTAGCTCCGCTGCATCTTCTATCGTTACGATGCGTTCATCGTCTTCGACATAATGCGATAAGGCGTTAAGTAACGTCGTTTTCCCAGAACCCGTACCACCTGAAATGAGAATATTCATCCGGCAACGTGAGGCTATAGATAGTACTCTCGCCATGTCTAATGACATCGAACCTATCTCGACAAGCTCTTCGACGCCAAAGTTCTGTTCTCTGAATTTTCGGATGGAGATAGAAGTGCCATCAAGGGCAATAGGAGGAATAACAATGTTTACACGGCTTCCATCTTCCAGTCGAGCATCGACGGTTGGAGAGAGCTCATCAACGCGTCGACCAACCCTAGCAGCAATAAGTTTCGCAATGGCTAAAACCTGTTCTTCACTCACAAATGAAATATCAGAGCGGTGTAGTTTGCCGTTTTTCTCGAAAAACACATCCGTTGCACTGTTGACCAATATATCGGTTACGGTTGGGTCATCAACTAACGATTGAATGGGCCCAAGTCCAAACAACTCGTCCATCATGCTTTTAACGAGGCCACTTTTCATCATCGCTGTAATCGGACGTTCGAAGTTGTTCGCAAGCACATCCACAGCATTGCGAATTTGATTCTCAACCTCTTTTTGACTTAGCGTTTGTATTGCTTCAGGATCCAATGCTTCAAAGATTTGCGACCGAAACGCTACGTAGACTTCCTTGTTTGAACTCATCTCCATCCCAACCTTTGTAAAATGCCCCTATTAGTGTTAATTGGTTGGCCGTTAACTAAACGCGCCAGCTGGTCAATGGATCGATTCACAGAACGATCATGCTTGTACACACGCTTGCCATCGATTTGAAGATGAGCAAGTTGTTTACAGTATTCGACGTCCAAATCGACGCTTGCGCCCAGAAATTTTGTGACATCATCATGTGCGATTGGGAAGTTATTATTAGGTCTGTGATGATTTACCACAGTAACGATTCGAGTCCGTTTCTTGGTTAGGTCTCGCGAGGTATCAATATCTGAAATAAGTGCTTTAGCTTTTCTAACTGCGGTAACTGTTGGCTCGATGACAATGGCGATAACATCGTAATTTCTTACTAACATGTCGCAATCGAGTGGGAAATCAACGCTGCCCGAATAATCCTCTACAATGAAGTTAGTGTTATGAACTAAAAGTTCACAAAGTGTTTGGTTGTAATTCAACAAGTCCTTTTGGTCTGCACTTCCTTGAAGCGACAACAACCGAAGCTCAGGAGATACCGAAGTTAGGTAGCTTAACGCTCCTTCCAAATCAAGCTCGTGGAGAGGGACAGATAGCTCATCGACCTGTCTCGCAGAAAACTCTGTAAGACCTAATAAGACATCGGTTCCACTTCCATTGTACTGATGGTCAACTAATATAGTGTCTACGCCTTCGCCAGCCAGTTTGTTCCCAAGCTCCGTAGCAATAAACGACGTACCTACTCCACCCTTGCTACCTACAACCGCTACTCGCTTCGCTCTCCTTTCTTTACTCACCCCTTTTTGAGCTTTCAAGTCATTGTTAACATGCATTACAAACTCAGCGAACTCATACTTGTTAATAGGCCAAAAAAGATAGTAGAAGCCCATCTCTTTCAAGCTTCTCAGCGTCGAGATGGCATCTTCTTTACCTATAACGATCACGCCTTTATGGGTTGGAAGTTTGGCCGCTACCGCTTGCGCATCCGAGACAACATTCGATGATTCATTTAGCTCCAAGAGAATTAAGTTACTCTCTTGTTTCGAATAGAACTCGCTGTCTGCTTTATGTTGTTGTATACCAGTGGGGCAATCCCACCCTTCAAACTCAAACAGCTCTTCCACCAAATTTCGACATTCATCCGTTTGATAAACTAACGAGCAAGTAATATTGGAACTCGACGTTCCAACTTGCGGTTTGTTTGACTCCGGAAGTTTTTTAGTGATATCGAACATTAGATTCCCTCCACCAGACGTTCTTTATGAGCCACCTGCTGAACTCTTGCCGCTTCTGAAAAACAATTCCTGCTGCTATTCTGAGTTTCGATTTCAATCGGTTTGCATTTGGCTTTAGCTAAATTATGAAATGTCACTATCACCTTGATATCTGAGCTGAGAGCAGCGTTCTTGGTCATTGAAAACGCGTCCGCTCGATAAGGTAGATATTTGAGGTCTTTCATCGAATCCTTCAAGATCGACTTTGCAGTATTATTTTTGTATTCAATGACATAAATTGGACCAGTATCAATGTCGTCGATCGTGTCAAAGATTTGAGCCAGTTTTTTCGTTGCTTCAACCTTGTCTCTAGCCGTAAACTCGTACACATGGGTCTCTGGATAAACAAGATACTCCGCCCCTTTTCCGTTGTAGTAACGTTCACTGCATCCTAGAAGTAGCAACAAAGGCAGTAACCAAATTGAGGTATTTATTGAAATATTCATTGGATAAACCCTCCTTTGGATAAGAGCTCAATCGTAGGGCTTGACCCTTCATTCGTTTCTTCAGGCTCAGAGATATTCAACCAACGGCGTAAAGTATTGGTTTTGGTGATGTACGGAAGTTGGATGTCTTTTCTTTTCATTGGCTTAACTAAGTTCACCGTTGCGACAATGATCAGTTCTGTTCGACGTCTGTCTGTGGAAGACTTTCTAAACGCCGCACCAAGTACTGGTATATCGCCAATGAGGGGAGTTTTTTGAATCTCTTCAAAGTCTGCACTACTCATAAGACCACCGAGCACAAAGCTATCACCATCACCTAGCTCTATGGTGGTCATAGCTCTGCGTGTCGCTAATTGAGGCACCTCAATACCCGCGGCTCTGATATAACGCTCAATTTCACTTACTTCTGGAAAAAGCTGCATTCGTATCTTTTCTTCAGTTAGCACTTTTGCGGTAAGGTCGAGTTTGATACCAAACTCTTTAAAGGTGATATTTACGTTGTTATTGGTAGAGACAATCACCGGGACTTCCCCACCTACGAGGAAACTTGCTGATTCGCCTGAGATAACAGTTAGATTGGGCTCAGCAAGCACTTGTGCGACGTTTTCATTGCCAAGCGCAGTAATGAGAGTTGTTAAGTCTGCAGCTTCAAATTGCTGGAACAAGAACTGGCCAACGTTGGCACCAAACGAAGACCAATCGACACCTACCGTCTCAGCGAAACGCTCAGTCACTTGGGCTACGGATATTTTTACATTGACTTGTTGCACGGTCGCCACTTCAAGTCGTTCTATTATCCCATCCCACGTCATGTTCCTCTCAAAGATCATACTCTCTGGTTCTTCGATAGAAATATTGTCGTTCTGGAACTTTAGCTTCTGGACTTTATCCCATTTCTCTAGTTTTTCTCGACCGAGTAAAGTTGCAACAAGTCGATAAATATCGTCTCTTTCTCTTTCAGAGTTTACGATACCACTCACTGCAACTTGGTTACCTACGGACTCAATTTTCACACTAGTATCGGGGAACAATAGCGCGACTTGGCGACGCACTTGACTCAGGTCTATGTCAGCTATGATGCGTTCGGAATAGAGCAATTTTTCTGATTCGCCATAAATCATCAACCTTGCCTGACCGACAGCTTTTGAGAATATTACGATGGAGTTTTCATTAATAACGTTGTAGTCCACAATATCGGGATCACTTACAAAAACTTTAGTGATTCTCTCACTAAGCTCTATATTTTTAGCATCATTTACAGTTATGTAAGTTTCACCCGAGTAAGCTGTTGATGATAAGAAGAAACTCAGTAAAATTACGGTGAGACGATATCCATACCTCATTATTTTGTAGTCCATTACAAATCCCCTCCAAAACGGTCGTTTCCTGAGGGCGAGCCCCTTAGCTCCTCTACGCCAATATAGTTGTCCATAACATTTCTGACATCCGCATATACAGGCTCTTGATATTCACGGCTTCTATAAACTTCGAGATGCATCGTTCGTTGCGCAAGAGCTAACCGAGCCACTTCCTCTGGTGGAATTTCAATAATAATGGTGGTGAAACCATCCTCTTTGTTTTCTGATACTGGTTTAACACTTTGCTCTTCTTCCGAACCGCCCATGTTTAACACTTTGATATTTTGCAAAAATAGGGTTGCCGTGACACCTCTAAATTTAATTGGTTTCTCACGCTTTCCTGATAAGTTATCTTTAGGAGAGCTTACTGTAAGAATATCAATATGTTCTCCAGGGCGAATAAAGTCGCTGATAAGGTTTTTACTGCTCACCACAAGTGGGTAAAGTGTCATTCCTTCGGTAACAAGAAGATCAATATACCCTGGGGCGTCTTTTTTAGTGAGCATCTCGGGCAGAATCAGTTGACCCGATGAAATGGGGGTATTGAATAATGTTGTAGGGTCAAAATCCAATTCAACATCAGATCGGATACCTTCATCAAGAGCAGAAGTGAGTAATAATTGCTCTCGCTTGACCTTGGATGAATTAATTGGCTCGCCTCTAGAAATAGATTCGGTAGACCGCCAAACGGTCACATATTCTGCCTTAGGTTCGATGGTAGGAGTCGCTGCTTGTTTTTCTTCTACCACTGGCTGTTGTAGGGGCTTATTCATGCTTGAATAAACGCCAAGAACCCCAATTAATATTGCTAGAAATGCGACAGCAAATATTATCTTCGACTTCATAATGTTTACCTATATATAAATATATATCAGTGGTAAGCAGAAACCCATAGATATTGCAACTCCATAGGGTAATCCGCGTTGATCTTTCTTCGCTGAAATTAGGCTAAAGCGGTATTGCGATAATCGAACGACGGCTAATACACCACCAAATATCATCGTTAACCAAAGTGCTACTACTGTTATAACACTAGGTAATGCCAACGCTAATATTGCTATTAACTTAACGTCACCACCACCCATCCAGCCAAAATAGAAAGTCGTTAGCAGAATGGTAATTAGAAGAAAGTAATTGAAAAGGTATTCTGTTGTATAATACTGAAACCCAAGTGATAGTGACAATACTGCTAGCATCGCGATGTAAGAGTTTGGTATTGTTCTTTTCCTAATATCAGAAACTGAAATCAGTACCAATAGAACAACGATTGATGCTAGCAGGATGCTATTAAACACCAGATCACCACTGTGCAACTAAGGGGCGGTTAAACCAGTAGTGGTGTTAATATCGCCTGATATTGCATCAAACGCTTGTTGAAGCTCTCCAAGCATATTACCTTCACCAAACACCAGAACTGCAGACAAGAGTACAGCCATAGCCACCGCTATCAACCCATACTCAATTGCGGTAACACCGCGTTCATCATTCTTAAGCGTGGTCAAAAATGACAAAGCTTTTACGTATAATGTCATCAACATAATCCTATTCCTTTTATGACTGTTTGCCCTTGGCATTAGTAAAGGTAGGCATTGGATCACCGTCTCAAAAGTGAACGCTATCGGAATTACCGATAGCGTTTGAGAAACATAAATAAACTATTTTTAGTAATTTATAATTAGGAATAACTAAACCTTCGCAATTTTCAATATCTTACTTTTCAATTTCTTAATTCTCATTAAAAATTAAAATCTCAAATCGCCCATCTGTAGTGTGACTTAAATCACACTATTCTCAATATGACATTCTATTTGCAAATAGACTGTTACGCTTAAATCGTTACTTTACCTTATCGTAGAGCGTATGTATGAAGCTACCTTTCGACAATTTGCTATCGTTTCACTCCGTTGTTACTAATGGTTCATTTAGCAAGGCCGCCAGAAAACTTGCTAAATCTCAGTCAACTATTAGTGGCGCCGTCAAAAACCTAGAGAATGAGCTTGGTTATGACTTATTAGAGAGAAAAAACAACTCTATTGAATTGACTTCTCGAGGAAAGAAAATCTTTCAATTAGCAACACCGATTGTGTCAAAATATATGGAGCTTATTAATGTTGCAGAAGCACTGAGCTTTAAAGACGAAAGTAAATTAAGGATAGGTATCGACCCACTCGTATTTGACCATAATGTCAAGCACACACTGATGGAATTTTCTGAAATCTATCCTGATACGGAACTTACAGTTGTCACAAAACCGAGCTATATCCTTGGGCAATATATTAACAACCATCAAATAGATATCGCCATAGGAAACCCTTACCATAAGACAGAGTTTGACTTCAACGTCGATGAGTTATTCTTGGTTAATTGTCATTGGATTGCACATAAGGATTTCTCTGAAACCGATAGCTATATATCCGCAAGGCTTTTGCTCATCGACGGTAGCGAAGACATCATTGATATCTCCAGTATTGCTCGGCACAATATTTGGGTTCTGGATGATACATCTACAATTCTAGAGCTATGTTTAGCAAAAAAAGGAATAGCGTTTCTTCCTCAGCACCTTGTTGAAAATCATATAAAAAGAGATTCAATTATGATGATTAACGATCAAACATTACTATTTGGCCGACAGATATATGCATCACTAATTTGGTCTCAACATGGTGATTACAGCATTCACCATCAATGGCTACATGATCGATTAAGGAAGAAATAACATGTTTCCTTAATAGTATCAAAACCAATACACTCCATTTTTCAAAAGAACGCTAAGCTTAAATTTTAGGTTTCTTGCTTGCTATTCTCTTATGCTAATAATTTCACGTAGTATCCTATACCTATTGTTAACGGTAGTTTTTCTACTATATCAAAATAATGTGTATGGAAAGCAATACATAGAGGTTGTCTCGGACAACAGTTCTTCTTCAGAGAAACTCAAGAGTCAAAGCTCGGCTAAATCAAGATTGACTACAATTAATCCATCTCAGTCTAATCATAATATTATCCAACTTCGTGGAGGCAGGAGTCAAAATCAACCTCTCCCCTCGCCCAATATCACAGCGGGTGGTGTTAAGAGCACTTTATATCAACCAATTATCCGCGCTTCTTCAGAAAAATGGAACGTTGATGCCAGTTTGATTTATGCTGTAATCCATGTCGAAAGTTATTTTAATCCTACAGCACAAAGCCCTGCTTATGCGTACGGACTAATGCAGATAACAGAAGATGGAGCGGCGCAAGAAGTCGCAAAAAGATACAGAGGGGGTGTGAGCTATTCCATTCAACAAATCTTTGACCCTACAACTAACATCGATATCGGAACTGCTTACCTTAGTATTCTTGATACCGTGTACCTTCGCAATATAAGAGATCGAAGCTCTAGAAAGCTACTCGTCATAGCAGCTTACAACTGCGGCCTTAGCAATCTGATGAAATATGGATTCGATACCCAATCTTTATCACACCTTACTTTTAGAGTTAGTCAACTCACTACTGAGCAACTTTATGTTAAGCTTACTAAAGAGTTTCCAATAAAAGAAACGCGCAACTATGTTGCGCGTGTCGTAGAAATGCAAAATCGATATTTAAACCGATAAGGTTAATTCATACTTACCATGCAAATAAACCTATTAGTATCAAAAGCTTTGTCAAGTTCTTCATGTTTTTCCGAAGAATACACCTTACCTTTTTGAGTCCAATAATCTCCAGGTGCAAGGTCCGTATATAGCTCTAAATACTGATAAGCGGCTTGCGTTGGTAGTTTAGAAGACAAACGTTGCTCACAATATTGAATAGCGTCTTCACGATTTAGGAATAGATCATGAGACTTTTTGTTCCCCTGAAATCTCGGTGATAAATAGGTAAATGCCTGATCTTTATAAATTACCTTATTAGTATAATGCGTTTCATTTTTTGAACTAGCTGATGTCGCTTCCTTAATCTTGCTTGGATTTAGAACGCTTTTAGTAAACTTTGTTTTATGACTGCTGGGTATGGTACGACTGATCGCATTGCTCGTTTCTTTTAAAACAAGCTTGTCCGAGCTTGTTTTGCTAGCAAATGGGAAGAAATAATCTCCACCATTCTTTAAGTTAAGTTTTAGCGACTGTGCTTTTCCATTATTTACAGCACGCACGCTGTAGACTCCAACATAATTACCAGTTACATCAACACGTTCACCAGAACCGACCTTCTGGTCGTTAATATAAAAACTTGTTTTAGAGGAGTTAGATCGAAACACAAAACGCACATTATCCAAGTTTAGTGCTTTCCTAAGCTCAACTTCAGTGTTAGTGCTGTAACTGTGTTTATAACTCGCATCAGCAATGAAGCTTAAATCACCATTTAACCTTTGTGTTGCATCGACCACTCTGAATCCAGTGAGTTTAATACGAGATAAACCACCTTTGCTAATTACAAATGCATTTTTTATCGACGGTAGATTTCGGTTTACACAAGTCGATAGGCTCTCCGCCACATTACATTGCAAACTACCCTCATATGTATCTTTAACTACTTGCTTAGCTTCATTCATATGACGGCTTTTTATTTGCTCATATAGAGCGAGAATTGCATCATTCTTAACCCTTTCAACCTGAGCAGCTTGTTGCTGGCCAAGAGACAGTTCTTTTTTAGTTTCAGTAAGTTGCTTTCCTGCAGTCTCTATCTGATGCTTCATTGAGTTAACTTTCGCTGATAAGTTACGAAGAGTCAGAATCAACGATTCGTCGTAGACGCCTTCCACCAGTTTATCCTTAAGCCTAGACGTCTCTGATTTTATCATTTCTATATTGTTGTCGAGCTTGATCTTGGTTGATTCAATGTCTGCATTCAACTTATTAAATCGAGCTATATTCTCATCGATTCTCAACTCACTGTATTGCTGCTCATACGAAGAGTTAATGTTGTTTAACTTGTCTCGTTCTTCAAAATCAATGAGCTCCGACGCTGCAACGACACCACTCCAAGTCATCACAACCATAATGGCGATCGTTATTTTGTATCTATCCACTGCCACTCTATTGCTATCCACCATGACTCCATTCAGTTTGATGTGGCAACTTCCCTAAACAGCAAGATGACCACTTAGTTATTGAATCACTTGTTCACTGATTTAACCGTGCTACCGGAAGAAACCCATATCTCCGAACGTCGATTTTGCGCTCGTCCTTCTGTCGTCGAGTTGGTCGCAATCGGCTTGGTTTCGCCAAAGGAACGCACAACAATATGATTCTTATCCACGCCTTTTGAGATTAGGCCATCTGAGGTTGTTAACGCTCTTTTCAGCCCAAGTGCTTGGTTATACCCTACGGGTCCAGTACTGTCGGTGTGCCCGTCTATAGTGATATTACTAGCCTGTTTCCCTAGCGTATCTGCTAAACGATTTAATGCTTCATCGCCCATGGGAGTGAGATTGGCTTGGTCAAAACCAAAATGAAGACGTGCCACTAAGCCTCCTTGTTCTGCCTTTCCTTGCTCATCACCTATCCAAGTTGTGCAGCCTGACTGACTTAAAGCAAGACTAGATTCCCCGGCCAAAAGCTTTTTTAAGTCACTGTCATCTGACTTTTGTTCGATTTGCAGAAAACCTTTTCGATGCTCCGCAATACCTGTGATATCCCCGACGGTGACACTGTGCTGATATTCATTAAAAGTGTTATCGCAATAAACGCTTTGCCCCTCTCCTGCATTTGCGGCCAAACTGTATGGCAACATCGACATGACAAGTGCACCAATCACTAACTTCTTCATATTTTCCTCTAGTACAACTTAGTTATTCCGCTTGTTTTAGAGCCCTTGCGGATGAGTTCTTCTATCTTCTTAATCAATTCATCGAGGTTGGATACGTCGATAATGTCTTCGTTAGGGTCAACTACACAGTCTTGAAAACCACTTTGTTGAGACGCTTGAAAGTTAATACCTATTACACCTATGTATAAGCCGGGTATTTGCTGTCTTGCTTTATTACACATGCCAGCATTCACCAGTCCCCTCAAAATGCCGTTGTTAGGGCTCTCTTGACCATCACTTAATATGAGCAGCATTTTTATTTTCTTTGTATAGGCTTGCTGCTTATCTTGATCGGAACTATTGGGATCGCCTTGCTTAAGAATTTGCGCTCCCCTCAAGATTCCTTGGAATGCAGCGGTGCTTCCGTTCGCCCACATTGGTGAAATGGCATTGAGATCGGATAGTTTGTTAGTTAACGCAATATTGTGAAACTGTGTGGAGCTTTGGTCACCAAAACCCGCGAACAATTGGACGCCGTTAATTCGATAATAGTTAGATGACAACCCTGACTTGTCGCTAAACATAGTGGATACTGTCTGATTGAAGTCAACATAATTGTAATCATCTGGATAGTAGTAACTTCTCGACAGAACATCATTTATTCGTTTTGCATATTGCTGGTTATTCAGCGCCTCTTGTGGGCAACGGGCATGGTAGTAGCAGTTTTGACGACGATTCCAACTCCAGTTTCTAACAGGTTTACAGTTCCCCGGATTATTGGCACAGCTTGATACTTGATTCCACGACTCACCGCGCCAGGCATCCCATGGTACTTGGTTGTATGTGTATGTAGAACGATTAGCGTGAGTATCGTTTCTGTAGCTAAGTTGACTCGTTGACCTAGCATTTTGAGAAGATATGACTTCTCTAGTGCGAATGTTGAACGGAACGAAACCTACACGGTTAAGCAGTTTATTTGCTGTCGAGTCTTGTCCTTGTTCATCGCATACATCTTCCACATTACCGTTTACTTGGTCACGGCGAATTGATGTACAAAGAATTTTGTCTGATATCTGATTAATGGCTGTTTTTAGGTCATCGATCTTTCTATTTCGATTAGTACCCCATCGGCTATTCATAGAACCAGAAAAGTCGGAAACAAACACGATATCGATATTATTATCCCCCAAATAGACTGGGTATTTTCTCGCCAAGGAGCGTCCTGCTAGATCTTGCTGGTCACCGAATGATGGAATAAAGCTGCTCGCAAACCAAGAATCATGTGTCGTTTTAGCGTTAACCGTATATTGGATATACTCCAGTACACCTGCGTTTTGGTTCTCTGCCTGATGAAATCGCTGCGCGGTCAGTGCCATTGACTTGATATCGCGCACGTAGTTTTCAATATATTTAGTCGCAAGATTGTTAGCGAGCGTTGGTTGATCTTCAATGGTTACCGCTAAAGCAGCAGCTTCAGAAGCGTCCCTTAGACGGCTGGTTTCCTGAACATAACGCGTCCCTTCGACTGCCCAAAATGTAAATCCCATTATGGGTACAAGCATCAATCCCATCCAAATTGCGGCGACTCCTTTCTGGCGACGGAGACTTCGATGCTGATAACGCTGCATTCTCATTACACTATCTCCCGGGCAGTATTGAGGATGAAACAATTTTGACGGTGGTACTGGTACCGCCATTTATAAAGGGTTCAAACCAAGAGTGTTGTTGCTGACATATGCTCACTCGATACAGCGGATAGATAACCCCTTTTTCCACCGGAGCTAAATCAGCGTGATCTTGGAGTGAGTCAGTCTGACAATTTAAGCTATTAAATTTGTTACTAGTAAACCCAACCACGGACGTTTTATTGGTCAGCGATTCAATTTTAAGTGCTACGTTTCCAGGCGCTGTATTTAGCATTCGACTCGCAACTTGAGTAAGGTTGACTAAATCAGAGCTGGTTACTGCTAGATTCTTTCCGGCAGCAACATCAGCATCGAAATAGCGAGTACGTTCTTTGATCACGTTGGCGAGCGCGAAGCTAGACCGATCCAACTTGGCTCGAACTAGAAGTTGATGACTCAAATCTGTCGAGAAGAGATAGACAGCGCACAGAGCCATCATGACGAACGCTAATTCGATCGCGAAGGACCCTTTTTGGCGATGTTTGGAACGTACACCGTGGTTATGGAGCGTCATCTTTCCACCCCTCATGTTCTAAATTGAGCACCATAGTACGAGAGATGGTGCTATCAGACGTTCCCCAAAACTTGAGCATTGGAGAGTAATGATAAGTAACTGTGATTTCTGCCAAGTCATAGTTGAAATTCAACCCTTGGCTCGAATGCCCTCGGTTAGCAATGAAATCGTCATAGGTTTTGAAGTACTTGCCATCTATAGAAAATCTCGAGCTATCGATTAAGAAGTGCCATAAGTTTTTATCGTCTTCGATAAGCGTCTTAAACTTTGCTTCGTATTGCTGATTGATGCCCTTTCCTTCATAGATTTTGGTGTTCCTAATCGTTTCTCTCAGCGAATACTCGGTCATATTGACGACGTAGATTTGGTAACTCGATTCGAAAATAGCAAATGTAGCGAAGATGAGTACGATGGCTCCCAAAGCAAACTCAACCGTTGTAACTCCTTTTTGCTTGTACAGGCGATTCATTGTTAACTCCGGTACTGAGTGAGTTCGGCGCTAATATCACGCAATTCTTGGTCAGAAAACTCACCTTTTAGCAGTTTTCTCGCGGCATCCACCTGCTGCACTTTCATAAGTGCAATGGCTAAGTTTGCTTTTACGATCTTATTACTCGGGTTTTCTTTGAGGATTGGAGTGAGCATTTCTACCGCCTTTTGGTAATCACCATTTGCCATATGAATCATCGCTAGATTGTTCTTAATGACAACGTCGTCATAACCTCGTAATCTTGCTTCATTCAACTGCTTGTAGGCTTCTTTGTAGCTCCCAGCCTTGGTATACGATACGCCCAACAAGACATGAACTTGACCGGATTGATTACCCGATTTAATAGAGTCTAAATAAGCATTAATCGCATTATCAGTGTCGTCTTTAGCGTCAAAAACCTGCCCCTCTAACTGGTACAAACTTGGATTTTTGACACCTTCTTTCTGTAAGTGCTGAACGTAAAAATCGGCAGATTCTAGGTCACCTTTATGAAAGTAGGCCCAAGCCAACTTTTCTTTGACTTGAGGATCTTTCGATCCTTTTTCTAACTCAGACTTGTAGTAACTAATCAAACCATCATAGTTTTTTACCTTTTCCATACTGGCAATTTCGTCCTGTTGCTCACGCTCTGGAGATGGAGCTGACTGACATCCGACTAGCGAAATCAGTAAAACTAAGACGATATAGAACGGTTTTCTAATCACTCGTTACCCTCCTATATTTATGGACATTTGCATAATTCCCGGTGCGAGAATAAGAATCACGATGGGAAACATAATGAACAAAATCAATGGTATACTCATTTTTGCGGACAATTTCCCCACTTTTTCTTCCACAGTTAGAATTTGTACTTTTCGCATATCTTCTGCCAAATCACTCAGTACTTGCGCCACGGAAGTACCGTATTGCAGATTTTGAATAATAGTCAGTACAAAACTTCGCACTGCAGGCGTAGGTATGCGATCACTGAGGTCATTCAGTGCTTTTTCTAAACCATGTATTTTGGCAGAATCAGAAGTGCGCTTAACCTGATAGCAAAGATCAGAATCAAACTCTGCAAGCTCTTTACCTAAATAGATCAATGCTGCTTCGATGGTCATACCGGTTTGTACACACACTGACATCATGTCCAGTAGATAAGGAAGTTGAGCGGACGTTTTTCCAATGAGTATCTTGCGTCGCATCTGCAACAGCATGTCAGGCACGACAATCACCGCAACAAGAGACAACACCACGGCTAACAACTTGTTACTGGCCGTCATATCCGTCACTAAAACTAAAACCGACAATACGACAAGTACCACTAACTTAGCTGGGAAGTAAAATCTTGCCCATTCAGTGTTGTAATAGCCTGCTTCGATTAGCTTCTGCTCGAGCTCGTGTCGGTGTTCTTTACCAAATCGAACAAAAAAGCGATTAACACGAGAAGAAGAGTTTAAAGTCTGCCCACCAATATAGTCCTCTACCTTCTTACGCCTCTGCTCTGCTCGCAAAGATTCAAAAATCAGAAATAACAGGGAAACAAACAGGACGATAAGCGCCGTCAATAACATCATGCGCGCACCCCCCTTACCAGTAGCCAAACAATAGACAAGCCGATGAGTTCGCTACCAAGGACGTAAAACAAGACGTACTGACCTTGTGGATCATTTAAAACAAAGTCGACATTCGCTGGATTTACGTAATTTAGAATAACGGTAAAGATAAGCGGAATAGCCGCGACGATTTTCGCAGAAATCCTCGCCTCTGAAGTCATGGCCATTTTCTTTTTCTCTAGCGTCCTAGAATCAACCAATACTCTTATAAGGCGAGCTAATACTCCTTTGAGTTGTCCTCCACGAGCAATGTTTGCCCTAATGGTCACTGTGAAAAATAAAAACTCAGGATAAGGGTAATTTTTACACGAACGCTGCAAGACGACTTCCGGTGATTCGCCCAACTTCAACCGATCGCCCATTAACTTAAACTCACGGCCTATCGGATTGTTCATTGCTTCACCGACATAACTAATTGCTTGCATCAAGCTATCACCCGCCGTTACTGCGCTCATCAGAATATTCAGAGCATCAGGAAAGGTGTTTTCAAAATCACGTCGCCGTCTTCCCACCAAAAAGCGATAACCGAAAACAGTGAAAATGAGAGAAAGACTGAGCACTAACCAAGAATTGGTCATGGATAATAATTCAATAACGATATACCACGACGCGATAATGCTGCCTGTAATATAAAGAGCTATATAAAGCGAAGAACGCGGCCCCAAGATGGTAAGCGTCGGTGAAATCGACTCCTTAAATTTCTGCCAGTTCTGCTTTCTAACCAACGATTTAACGTTAATAGCATTTAAGTTTTCCGCTTCAGCTTCTTCTATATTGAAAAACTGATCGACTTTTTTGACTTTAGAGTCTCTCAAAAGAATGATGACCAAGGCAAAGAGGACTAACGACAACCAAAGCATGTTATAGCCCCTTAAACGATGCCATTAAGTCATCATATAAGCCGAAAAACTGTGCTTTTTTCACCAGTTCCGAGCGCTGCATGATACCGTTAGTGACGAAATCACCCTTCACTGCCTCGCCGTAATGCGCATCGTCATAGCGAAAGCGGTAGATTTCCTCCATCACCACGCTGTCGCCTTCAAGCCCGACAATCTCTGAAATGCTGGTAACTTTACGGGAACCGTCACGTAAACGGTTAACCTGTACCACCATTTGAACCGCACTGACTATGGTTCTCCTAATAGCATCCAAAGGCTGATTTAAGTTCGCCATCATGACCATGGATTCAACACGAGCAATAGCATCGCGTGGTGTGTTGGCGTGCAACGTTGACATCGAACCGTCGTGTCCCGTGTTCATCGCTTGTAGCATTTCAAACGCTTCCGAGCCACGACACTCACCGAGAATAATACGATCTGGTCTCATACGAAGTGCGTTGATCACCAAGTCGCGTTGCGTGACGGCTCCGGTTTGCTCAATACTCGAAGTTCTTGTTTCCAATCGAACTAAGTTAGGCTGTTGAAGGCGCAGTTCAGCGGCATCTTCTATGGTTATAATGCGTTCATCTTCGGCAATGTACTGAGACAAGGCATTGAGTAAGGTAGTTTTGCCTGAGCCCGTACCACCAGAAATCAACACATTGATTCGACAACGAGAAGCAATCATCAACACCCGCGCCATGTCTAAAGACATAGAGCCAAAGCCAATCAAATCCTCAAAACCAATGTTCTGCTCGCGGAATTTACGTATTGAAATAGACGTGCCGTCTAGTGCAATCGGAGGAATAACAATGTTTACACGACTGCCATCTTCTAGCCTGGCATCGACCGTAGGAGAAAGTTCATCAACGCGACGCCCGACACGCGATGCAATACGCTTTGCAATTGCCAACACCTGCTCTTCGTTGACAAACGTCACCTCAGACTTTTGCACTTTGCCGTGTCTTTCAAAAAAGATGTTATTAGGACCGTTCACCATAATGTCGGTAATCGACTGATCCTCTACCAAAGGTTGCAAAGGACCTAGGCCAAACAACTCATCCATTAAGCTCTTTACTAAGCCTGACTTCATCATGGATGTGATAGGTCTTTGATAGCTATTAGCAAGAAGATCCACAGCACTTTGTATCTGAGACTCTAGGTCTCGACGACTCATTTTCTGAACCGCTTCTGCGTCCAAGGCTTCAAAAATCTGACCACGAAATGCGAGATATAAGTCTTTGTTAGAACTCATTTAGCGCGCACCTTCTTTAACCAAGAGCCCATGCTTTTAGTATCCACTGGCTGACCATTAATTAGTTTCACCAGTTGTTCTATAGAACGACTGATGTGGCGGTCGTGTTTGTGTCCACGTTTGCCGTCAATAATGATGTGAGACAATGACTTACAGTAGGCCACTTCCAAGTCGATATCCGCTCCTAAATATTTCTTAAGATCTGGCCTTTGCAACACATATGCATTTTCAGGTCGATGATAGTTCACCACCGTAATAACGCGCGTACGCGAAGATAGCGTGAGTTGTAAGTTAGCGACTTTCTCAAACAGTCGCTTTGCACTACGGACCGATGATACCGAGGCGTCTAGTACCAATACGACGACGTCAAAGTTTTCAACAAGCAACTGAGGTTCCACTTTAAAATCGACGCTTCCGGAGAAGTCTTCGATAATAAAGTTGGTATTTCGTGCTAGTAACTCACAAAGCGTCTGGTTGTAGGTGAGAATATCGTTTTGATTCATATCACCATCAATGGCCAACAAGCGCAGGTTTTTTCTAGCACTAAACAGATAACTTAGCGCCCCCTCTTCATCCATCTCATGCAAAGGTGCGGTAAACTCGTCAATCGCTCGAGGCTTAAAATCCTTGAGAGCGAGCAAAACATCTATATTGGTACCGGAGTATTGGTGGTCCACAAGGATGGTGTCGGTCCCATGAGTAGAAAGTAGAGAACTCAGTTCTGTCGCCAAAAATGATGCGCCTACACCACCTTTGGAGCCGACTACAGCCACGCGCTTAGCTTTTCGCTTTTGGCTAACCCCAGAAAAGGTTTTGAGGTTCTTGCTCACGTGAGTTAAAAAATCAGCAAATTCTTGCTTGTTCACTGGCCAAAAAACGTAGTAAAAGCCCATGTCTTTAAGTGAACGTAAAGTAGAGATAGCATCTTCTTTACCAATAACTATCACACCTTTATGAGTAGGCAGCTTGCTAGCAAACGCTCTAGCATCTTCGACGACATTATTCGATTCATTAAGCTCAAGAATAACGATGTGGCTACTTTGCTGCTCAGTTAATTTCGTCAGTCCCGCCGTGGTTTTCACACATGCTGGATCATTCCAGCCTTCAAATCGGAACACTTCCTGTACAAGACTCAAACACTCCTGTGATTGATAAAACAATGTACAACCCGCGACCCCTGTTGGTGTTTTCGGAACCGGCTTTGCCTTTGTGGTTAGTGCTTTAGTAAGGTCAAACATTTTATTCTCCTACCAATCGAGACTTGTAGGACACTTGCTTCAAACGCATTGACTCAACAAAACAGTCAGGCTGTCCAATCTGGTGTTGTATCTGCGCGGGTGCGCATTGTTGCGTTTTCAGTCGAGTTAACGTGACTTGAATATTGAGATCATTACGCATGGTGTGAACGTGTTTGAACTCCAATCGTTGCGGTGCGACTTTGTGAGACGGATACTGGTCAAAGATCTTCTCTAACATCTTTTTGCTGCGAGTGTTCTTATAGTCGATAACGTAAGTCGCCTCTTTATCGGTCGACTCAATGTCCTTTACCAATGCGCTAATTTGCTTAGCCGTTTCATCATAATTCTTAATTGCAAAGTCGAAGCTATGATGTTCTTGATAGGTAATAGCCTCTGCACCATTCCCACCAAAGTAGCGTTCGGAAGCACAGCCTAATAAAGTTGAAACAAGGAAAACAATTATGATTAGCTTCTTCATTGAATGAATCCTCCTTGCGATAACAGACGAATAGTGGCATCTGAGGACGCTACAGGTTTTCCATCTGAGTCAACATTTAGCCAACGCGACAAGGTAGAGGTTTTCTTAATGTATGGCAGTTGGATATCCTTTGGTTTCATAGGCTCTACCAAGTTCACGGTAGCAACAATGATAAGTTCGGTTCGTTTTCGTTGAGTGGTTGCTTTTCGAAACGCAGCACCGAGTACAGGCACATCACCGATAAATGGAATTTTCTGCATTTTTTCTAGGTCACTACTACTCATCAGCCCACCTAAAATGAAGCTATCACCGTCCGCTAACTCAACCGTAGTCATAGCACGTCTGGACGCTAATTGAGGTACCTTGACACCGGCCGCTTCAACATAACTTTCCACTTCACTAACTTCTGGAGAAAGCTGCATACGAATTTTGTCTTGGCTGAGCACCTTTGCGGTTAGATCGAGCTTGATACCAAACTCTTTAAACGTAATGTTCACGTTGTTGCTTGTTGACACTATTACGGGAACTTCTCCACCGACGAGAAAACTCGCAGACTCTCCAGACAATACGGTTAGATTCGGTTCTGCTAGCACTTCTGCAATGCTGTCATTACCTAATGCAGTGATGAGCGTACTAAGATTTGCGGCATCAAATTGGTCAAAGACGAACTCTCCCACACTTGAGCCTACTGAGCTCCAGTCTACACCGACAGTTTTACCAAACGACTCCGTTACCTGAGCAACAGATATTTTGACGTTAACCTGTTGAGTTGTGGCGACCTCAATACGTTCAAGAATCCCTTCCCAAGTCATATTGCGGGCAAAGACCATACTTTCTGGCTCTTTACGTTCCATATGTTCAGATTTAATTTCCAACTTTTCCGTTTTATCCCACTTCTTGATTTTTTCACGTCCAAGAAGCGTTGCCACTAGGCGGTAGATATCGTCTCGAGTTTGCTCCGAGTCCACAACACCACTCACCGCAACCTGCTCACCTACCGACTGAACCTTGACCTTCGCGTCGGGAAAGTGGAACTTAAGCTGACGGCGTACCTCAGATAAATCGAGATCGACAATAATGCGGTCTGAAAGCAGAACATCATTGTTTGTCCCGTAGACAATAAGCCTTGATTGCCCGACACCATTAGCAAACACCACAAGCGTGTTGTCATTGATAATTTTGTAGTCTGCGATGGCAGGATTACTTATAAAAACCTTACCAATAGGCATATTCAATTGAATATGCTGGCCATCGTTAAGAGTAATTGAGCGATCCGCTGCGTAAGCGTGTTTCACCCAAAGTAAGCCTATAAGCAAGGATGTAATGTAAATCCACAGTGCTTGCTTGAGTCGGTGTTGCATGATCATTACAAGGCCTCTCTCGGATTCGTTTCGTTACCACGTAACTCTTCAATCCCTGTATAGTTGTCAATAATGTTACGTACTTCAGCGTATTCCGGCTGCTTATAGGTTTGGCTTCGATAGATTTCGATATGCATGGTTCGTTGCGCTAGCGCAAGCTTTGCTAAATCGTCAGGCTTTACTTCGATCACCACGGTAGTAAGCCCATTTTCCTTGGTGGGAGACCTAGCGGTAACAGAGCTGTTATCACCTTTGTCATCACCCACGTTAAGTACTTTGACATGTTTGAGAAACATTGAGGCTTTCACTCCTCTGAAGCGTTTTGGCTTATCAACACTTCCAGCTAAGTTATCGTTAGGCGAACTCACGGTTAGAACATCAATGAACGAACCAGGGCGAATGTAATCATTGATAAGGTTTTTATCACTTACTTCGAGTGGATATAACGTCATTCCCTCAGTAACCAGCAAGTCGATATAACCCGATTGTCCTGGGGAAACTTGATATTCGGGCAGAACGATCGCCCCCGGTGTAAGACTTCGGTTTAATAGCACAGATGGTGAAAAACTAATTTTTGCGTCCTCTCGAACACCAAGGCTTAGTGCCTCACTTAAAGGTAGTTGCTTTTTAACCACCCCTTGAGCAGTGATTGCATGACCCTTTTCGTATGATTTTGTGGTCATCCAAACAGCAACATGCTCTTCATCTTTGTTTTCCGTCACTTCAGTGACAGTAGTCGGTTGAGGTTTACTTTTGAATAAGTCGACAACGCCTAACGCCCCTACTACCAACGCTACAAGAGCGACAAGTAATACCAGTCGAGATCTCATAATTTTCTCACTCTTCGAGATTTAAATATGCAGCGCACTTTGTGTAAAAATGACTAAATAAAATCCGACACTAATTGCTATCCCATAAGGGATACCTTCTTGGCTATGATATGGGTTGCTTAATAATTTTTGGCTTAACCAGTAGATTACCGCAATAATCCCCCCAACAAAGCCCGTAATAACATATGCCCAAGGTAGAAGATTAAGCGGAATCGTCAGTGACAAAATAGCAGCGTATTTAATATCACCTGCACCAATCCATATAAGAGCATAAATTAACAGCCCCATACTTAACACCAACAAAAAGGTCGTTATATGAATATCCGTCGGTGACAAAAAACACTGCACTAGGAGCAATACGATCAATATGGAGTTATGTATTGTTCTGTAACGAAAATCAGTAATAGTGATTACTAAACACATTATTGCCAATACCAATAAATACATTGTATTACTCGAGCTACTATTCTTTTTTATTTAGTGAGTTTTACATCAACCGATACACCCTAGATATACTTAATAACTCGCGCCAGACCAATGAAAATCATAGGTCTGGCGTAGATATCTAGAGATATTGTCTACAATAACCCACATAAGGTTAATGTAAGTATTTACGATTACTGAGTAGATGTTTCGATCGTGTCACCAATCTTAGTAAAGGCTTGTTTTAGTTCATTGATAAAACCGTCAGAGCCCGAAGTGCTTAGCGCAACGCTCAACGCAACAGCCATAGCTACACCAATAAGTCCATACTCAATTGCAGTTACACCGCGTTGGTCATTTTTAAATTGTGATAAAAACAAGCTTGTTTTTACATATAGTTTGGTAATCATTTTAACTTCCTTTAAGGTCGATTTACAAAAGCTTGCTCATTCTAATTAATACTTACATTCAACGAAAAATACCCCCTATCGATACAGTCGATAGGCTTAACAAACAATGTTCAAAATGAGAAATCAAACAACAACACAAAAATCATACAAACACTTATATAACATATACTTAAGAAGAAATGTTATACTTTTATTACACATTTAAGTACAGATAACATATTTCATACTGTGAGATATAGATCATTAATAGAGCCATTACTTTATTGTTGGCTATAATTATTCTTAGCACAAAAAGAGATAGATGCGATGATAATTTATGCAATATAGGAATATATCCACCCAGAAGTTAATATTATTAATTACTAATGCTTTATAAAACGAGTTGAAATACTAGTATCATCACGCTATTGTGTTGCAAATATACAATTTACATAATTATAATCTGCTTGCTTTATAAAGGTTGGTTGAATCATGAAACTACAATTCGAAAATATTGTTTCGTTCGTAGCTGTAGTTGACGAAGGTTCATTTAGCTCCGCTGCTCGTAAGCTTGGTAAATCCCAATCTACTGTTAGCACTGCTGTTCAGAATCTAGAGTCAGACTTAGGCTTCAATTTATTTAATAGACAACACTCTAAAGTCTGGTTAACTGAAAAAGGGAAACGCCTGTTCCATTTATCGACACCGGTTGTGTCGAAGTATCGTGAGTTGATCACAACTGCGAAGCAAATGAATATATCAGAGCAAATTGTCTACCGTGTGGGTATTGATCCTTTAGTGTTCAATAAAGAAGTGAAGAAAACACTGTTGGACTTCTCTGAAGCATTTCCCAACGTCGATTTGGTCGTTGTTACTAAACCAAGTTTCGTTTTAGGGAACTACATTAATGAGGGGAAAATAGATCTTGCGTTAGGGAACCCTTATCACAAGACTGATAATGACTTTAACATAGACGAACTATTTCACGTTAACTGTTGGTGGGTCGCTCATGAAGACTTAAAATCCGTTAAAAGTCATCCCTCCCAACGAGTGCTGTTAATGGATGGCATTGAGGAGTTACTCAATCTCTCAAATATAGCCTCATACAACCTATGGAGGCTAGATGACTTAGGAACTATTATCGATCTGTGCAAGGCTCAACGTGGCATTGCATTTTTGCCTGAGTTCCTTATCGACAAAAACATGAAAGACAGCAAACTAAAAGTAATTACCGACCACCCCGATTTCTTTGGCAAAAAAGTCGTTGCCTCCCTTTTCTGGCCGGTACATTCTGACTTCAGTTTGTTTAATCAATGGATCAAAGGAAAACTTCAAACTAGTGTAAGTAGAAAACAATCATTCATTGCAGATTTAGCCCAATAGGTCCTGCGCTCAGTATACATCACACTCAAGTCAGCAGCGTAGCGTGCCCAGAGTGAGATAATTACGCTTTGTTCCCTCAAGCCTTAGAATCAGGCAAAGATAGAGCTTTAGGCATAAAAAAGCCGTCACCTAGCGATGACGGCAATATCTAGCAGTGGATGTCGGATTTACACAACAGCTGGGTAGGTTTTGTATTTCACGCCCATCATCTGTTCCATGCAATGTACAACTTGGCAACTGTAGCCAAATTCATTGTCGTACCAGATGTACAATACGCAGCGATTATCTTGTGCGATTGTCGCTTGGCCATCTACGATACCTGGATGACGAGCACCAACTAAATCGGTCGAAACAATCTCTGTTGAATCGGTATAGTCTATTTGTGCCGATAGAGATGAGGTGAGAGAGATTTCACGCAAGTACGCATTAAGCTCATCTTTTGAGGTTTCTTTTTCAAGATTTAAGTTCGCCACCGCCATCGAGACATTTGGTGTAGGGACACGAATAGCGTTACCACTTAGTTTGCCTGCCAGCTCCGGAAGCGCTTTAGCAACGGCTTTTGCTGCACCCGTTGATGTTAAAACCATATTCAAAGAAGCAGAACGTCCGCGACGGTCACCTTTATGATAGTTATCAATAAGGTTTTGATCATTCGTGTATGAGTGAACCGTCTCAATGTGGCCTGAAATAATGCCATACTTATCATTGACCGCTTTTAAAGTCGGAGTAATCGCGTTGGTCGTACAGCTCGCTGCCGATACAATAGTATCGTCCTCCAGAATCGACTCATGGTTCACACCAAATACGATATTTTTAATGTCACCCTTACCCGGAGCAGTCAGTAACACTTTATTTGCGCCATTGCACGCTACGTGCTGACCTAAACCTTCAGCATCACGCCAAACGCCAGTATTATCAACAACCAGTGCATTGTTGATTCCGTATTCGGTATAGTCCACGTCAGCAGGGCTGTTGGCATAGATAATTTGAATATAATTACCGTTAACAATCAGCGCTTTATTCTCTTCATCAACTACTATGCTGCCATTGAACTGGCCATGCACGGAGTCACGACGCAAAAGGCTAGCACGTTTTTGTAAGTCACCTTCACGACCTCCACGAACTACAATCGCTCTAAGAGTCAGTGGGTAACCTGGGCCACTTTTCTCGACCAAGATACGAGTTAGTAGACGACCAATACGACCAAAGCCATATAAGACAACATCACGAGACTCAAGTGCCCCATTGCTTTCTATACTCTCAACTAGCGCTGTCATTAAGAAATCATCGATGTTTTGTTCATTATCGTTATTCGCCCAATACTGTTGAGCTAGTTGGCCGATATCGATGCAGCATGGAGACAGGTTTAATTGAGACAGTTTTTCGATGAGAGGAGCAGTTTGAACAATGTTGATGGCTTGAGGAGAATAGTGTCGTGATACGCGATGAGTTTTAATAATGTCGATGGTCGTTGCATTGACGAGAGTTTTGCCGAACAACAGTATTTCAACGCCCTTCTCTCTGTACAGTCGACCTAAGATAGGTAGCATGGACTCAGCGAGTGTTTGGTTTAGTTGCCACTGATTCTGGTGAATTTCAGTTTGCGAGATGTTGCTATTACTCATAGTAACTGGGGGACCTCTATAAGTTAAAGGCTCGTTACTCTTGAATGTAGGGTACAAGAAATAAGGAGCTGTTTGGGGGATGTAATTGTGTTGTTATTTTTTATGCGCGGAAGTGTAACAAACAGAGACTTAATCTGCTAGGAAAAATAATTGACAGAATATATAAGGAAAAGTGTGACTTAAGTAGAATTAATGCAGGATATGATACCAACCTTAGTCGTAAAAGAACCTGACTTAGGTCGAGCTTATTTTTCGCATTCAATCAAGAAAAGGAATGGCTAACTCAACACCATTCCTCTCATTAACGCGTCACTAGGGAATATGGTGGCTAGTTGGACTCAAACTCTTCGTGATCTTGCTTTTTAATCACTTTGTGACCATCTTCTGCCACCCCTCGCTTCCAATAGCTACTGATATAGATGTCTTGTCTTGGAATTTCTTTTTCGTTGCGGAAATAACGGCGAAGTGCTCTCATTTCATCAAACTCACAAGCACACCAAACGAAAGGTGAACCTGTTAACCAATCTAAGTCCTCTGATGTTTTAGACAGAGAGTCAGTGGTCCAAATCAGTCTGATGCCCTCTGGGACCTCCAATATTTGTTCATCCGCACTGTCTTCTATTTGAATCACAGCATATCCTTTTGCCTCGCTTGGGAGCATTTTTAGCTTAACCGCCAACGCTGGTAAAGAAGTCATGTCAGCATTGAAGAAAAACCAGTCTTTACTAGTATCAACATCTTGAAGAGTTCCTGGCCCCATGATGGATATCATATCGCCCTCTTTCGCAGAACTTGCCCAGCGTGCACCAAATCCACACAACTTGTCTTCAGTAATATGAGTGACGAAATCGACATCCATTTCACCTGACTCGACATTAAGGCTTCTTATGGTATAGGTACGTAACTTGGGGCGATTATCTTCCGAAAGCCCGGTGATATCTGTACCACCATATTCATTAAACAAGAACTTAATATAGCCACCAACACTATCCGATGGAAAGGCCTTCAGTTCTTCTGAATAAAAAGAAATACGTAGCATGTTAGGAGAAAGTGGATGCACTTTAGTGACTTTGAGAGTCTTAGGACGTGGCTTTTTCATGATTTTCTCTTAATGATTATTGTTTTCATTTAAGTCTATCATAACAATTCCAATTGTTACGCTCTATTTTCGTTGCTTTACACTTTACGATCTTTAACTAATAAGTTTCATAAGCTCGAACACCTCCCAAATTTCGCGGATAACATCATTTCATATGGAATGCCATAAAACACTGCTCATTATTTGACCAGCTTCAAATTTACTCCTATGTTTGATAAACCGCTCACGGCAAAGGAGGTAAAACATGAAGAAAATGAGCAAGGCATATCGCATGCAAATCATCAAGGAAGTAGCTGAGAAAAAACGCCGCGACCAGTTCGATGATCCTATGGCGGTCTACATCAACCATCTATTAGATGAAAGGCCACAAGCGGATAATGTCGTTGAATATAAACAAGAATTCAGTGGAAATTACTTTGATGAGAGCATAGGGGGATGGATCAGTAAAACTTGGCAGAGCAAATAACATATTCGCTTCACTCAACCACATGATTAATCTAATCTGAAAACTTGGGACTGAGCAGAAAAGCTCACTATGAGGCGCCATAATCTAGCGGCGCCCCCAGAACTTATTTCTTACATCACTAGCCTTTTCTAACCGCTATTACCTCGATCTCTACTTTTGCATCCATAGGAAGACGCGCGACTTCTACACAAGATCTTGCGGGGAAAGGAGCATTGTGAGCGTTAAAGAACGCTTCATAAGCTGCATTGACTAAAGCAAAATCGTTGAGGTCTTTGACAAACACTGTCGTTTTTACAATATTACTTGCTTCCAAGCCAGCTTCCTTGACGATCGCTAATGCATTGGTTAATGACTGAGTTGCCTGCTCTGCCACATCTTCAACCATTGCCTTAGTTTCGGGGTCAATTGGCAACTGCCCTGAAGTAATAACCATATCACCAAATGTAACGCCTTGAACATAAGGGCCAATAGCAGCTGGTGCGTTATTTGTAGCTATTGCAGTCATAGTTGTCTCCTCTTGTTTTTATCTGGTTAAGCTAGCTCGTCTTTTGCAAGCACAAGCTAGCTGCGAATAGTTGTTTAAGGTTTAGCCAACAAATGTCGGCAACAGACCCATCATAGAAAGGATGTGGAACACCGCAGTCAGGACACCAAAAGTAATCACTAGAGTAATCATCACCTGACCACCAGGTGCTTTAAATCCATCAGCGCCTGCATGCACTTCGCGTGTTTTCTTCGCCAATAATGCCGGGATGATACATGCCCATACCGTTGCCGCAGCACCCGCGTAGCCAATAGCGATCACGAAACCAAATGGGAATAGTAGAGACATAACAAGTGGCGGTAGGAAGGTAACGAGCCATGTTTTGGTGCGACCTTGTTTTGTATCTTCGAACTTAAAGAAGTCTGCAAGGAAATCAAAAACACCCAGACCAACACCAATAAATGAAGACAAAATTGCTGCCATTGAGAAAGTATTGATTGCGTTCGCGACTTTATCTGACTCAATTACTGAGCCAAGAGCTTTTAGCAATGCATCTACATTACCACCCTGCTCGATAACTGGGCCGAAGTTTGCTCTAGGAAGATTGCCGAAAATACTAAATAGCCATAGGAAATAAAGACTAAGTGCGATAACAGTACCGCCTAGAATGGCGTATTTGGCTTTTGTCTCTTCACCGTAATAAGCGCGCATTGAAGACACTGAGTGATGGTATCCAAATGAGGTCAGTGCTACAGGCAACATTGCCATGGCGTATGGCGCATAAGCATTCTCTTCACTAATGGTATCGAAAAGTACCGCCATATTTACTTTCACAGCCAAGCCCGATACACCAAACACAAAGCTTAGAATCATGAAAGCAATTAGCACAACCGAAATTCGGTCTACCGCACGGGTTGAATGCCAAACAAACGCAGAAAAAATCAAGACAAAAAGAACGGATGCGATTTTAACATTAAGACCGAGTACATCCTGTAATATGAGTCCTGAAGAAGTGATGTAGGCGTAGAGTAAAATACCACCCACGAAATACACTGTAATGTTGTTAATAAGATTAATCTTATCGCCTAATAAGTCCTTTGTAACTGTGTCAAAAGACACTTTTAATTCGTAGTGTTTGAATGCTTCCAATAGCATCCAACCAGAAATTGTCATGACCACCATAGTTATTGCGATGGCCAACATCGACCAAATAGTCCAGGCGCCAGCACCTGCACTTGGTAGTCCCAACATACCAGCGCCTACACAGACACTCGCTATAATACAGGCACCACCTATCAGAGACGGATTCTTTTTCATCATTCTGTTCTCATCAAATTCACGTTATTAGATTAGGGAGACTCCCCCTACTTCTCTGCTTTTATTTTTTGTATTGCTAGAGAAAAAGAGCGCAGCCAAATGACTGCGCTCTGAAGTGGTTATGCTTCTTCGAGCACTTTCGCTTCTGCTGGATTAACTACGGGTTCAACTTCTTTTAATCGAGCAGTAAAGTGACGTAAAACTTCAGGCTCATAAGTGAAATCCAATCCTTTCACTTTATGCGCGTTCTCTTTCACTTTCTCAAATGCTTCAATAACGTAATCCATATGCGTTTGAGTATAAGTAGCACGTGGAATTGTTAAGCGAAGCAATTCAGCTGGACATGGATGCTGTTTGCCAGTTGCAGGATCACGACCTAGAAGTAGTGAACCGATTTCCACTGCACGAATGCCAGCTACTTTATAAAGCTCACAAGCAAGAGCGTGTGCAGGGAATTGGTCTGCTGGAATATGAGGTAGCAATTTACCTGCATCAACGAACGCAGCATGACCACCCGCTTGCTGACAGACGACGCCTATCGCTTCTAGGCCATCGACTAGGTATTGGATTTGATTAATGCGGTACTCTAACCAGTCTTGACGCATACCGTCGTACAGACCTACTGCTAGACGCTCCATTGCGCCACCTTCTAGGCCACCGTATGTAGGGAAACCTTCTTGAACCACACATAGAGTACGACAGTCAGTATATACATCCATGAAAGATTCATCTTTGAAGCACAATAAGCCGCCCATTTGAACCATTGCGTCTTTCTTCGCAGACATTGCTAGGCCATCAGCATACTTGTAAGACTCACGAGTGATCTCTTCGATAGTCCAATCTTTATATCCAGGTTCACGCTGCTGGACAAAGTATGCATTTTCAGCATAGCGAGCAGAGTCCATAATTACCGGAATATCGTATTTTTGTGCGATTTCATATACCGCTTTTAAGTTCGCGATAGAGACTGGTTGACCACCCGCAGAGTTACACGTGATTGTACTTACGATGTAAGGTACGTTAGCTGGGCCAGCTTCAATGATAGCTTCTTCTAGCTTCTCTAAGTCAAAGTTACCTTTAAAGTCTGCATTTACTGCTGTATCAAACGCGTCTTTTGTATAAACGTTCTTAGCTACGCAGCAGTTCACTTGAGTGTGACCTTGTGTAGTATCAAAGAAGTAGTTAGACAGTGCTACCATCTTTGAACGGTCCAAACCTTTCTCTTTTTCACGCTTTTTAATTAGTACTGGGATGTAGATCTGTTCAGCACCACGACCTTGGTGAGTCGGAATGGTCAGTTCATAACCAAAGATGTCTTTTACTGCGTTAGCTAAAGCGTAATAGCTGCGGCTACCACTGTATGCTTCATCACCGCGTAGCATTGCTGCTTGCATATCTTGAGTAATTGAACCTGTACCACTGTCTGTTAGTAGATCAATAAATACATCTTCACTATCTAGTAGGAATGGGTTCATACCCGCTTTAATAATTGCTTCTTCACGGTACTCACGCGTAGTACGTTTTACTGGCTCAACAACGCGAATACGGAACGGTTCTGGTAGATGTTTGAAGTTTTCCATTTTAATTTACCTAATATATTCATTTCTTATCTAATATTTAATTAACCAACAGCAAGACAAGAAATATAATTAAAGAGAACCCTATCCAGAATATATATCCAGATACGATTTAGTTTTGTTTCTATATTTAATCTATGAACATACTTAAACCATTACGACAATAATGCACGTTCTTGCATATTGATTCATTAGGGATAGCTGCACATAGGCTATGCGCACTGGACAGTGCGAGAGACAGGGTTATCTCGAAGGGAAGAAGAAAGCGATTTTGTAATCTAGAGTAATCCAGATACTTGTGATGTTGAACTTTTCCATTTGTTTACCTACTTGAGATGTTCAATACCTTGCTGAGTGAGGTATATTCCAAAGTAACTAAGTTAATTATCTATAATTAACCGTATATGTCATCACTATAGAATATAATTTGAGAAGTCGCTAACAAAAAAGTTGATTATGCAGGATATACGGCTGTTTAATAAAGTTTATTTTTGACGACGATCAACACAGCGTACTAGTTAATAAAAACACTTCGAGCCATTAATAAAAATAAATCTATAAATATCACTATTTTTGAGTCATAAATTCGATAACTCGTACCATCATAGGTTCAAAGTAAGGATTCCAACTCAATCTCGCGCTGATGGTATCTTCATTAAACAATCCCCAAGCTGAGTAAGACAAAGTTGGCATCTTAGCGCAGTCGACCATATAGACCTCTCCTTCTTGAGAGCCACCGCATTGTCTCATCCACCCTCTACGTCCATACAAGATATTATCGTCGCGATACAAGACAGAAATGTGTGAACCACTCTGTATGTTGGAATCTGGCAATTTCATACTAAATTGCACGAAGCGCGGATCTGAGTAGTTCTGTTCACCGAACCAAATAAGTGAACTATTCTCGTTACTAAATCGTGTTTTAAAGAGGTCGTAGATAACCTTGGAATTTATCAACTCATCCGTTTCGGTCACTAACAGCAGCGCTGGCAATTCAAAAGGTTTTTCCTTTAGCGCGTCTTGAACATCAATTGCAGTTTGGTAATACAACGCTGCCCCATTCATTGCCAATGAATCATAACGGGTAAAGTTCTGCTCTTGCTCGATACTTACCCAGTCGACAAAATGACGCGCAAAACTCGCCATTGAAACGAGTGGGTCTTTTGGCGCAAACGCTGGCGAAAATAGCACAAGCCCTTGAATTGCTTTAGGATGAGCTAAAGCGTATTCAGTCACCAAATTGGTGCCTGTTGAAAAACCGCCTAACCATATTTTGTCGACATCATCACGCAGCAAGTTTACTTGATGTTCCACCGCCAAACGCCAGTCTTCATTGGTTGGATTCATGAGATCAGCCGGTCGAGAACCGTGACCCGGTAACAGCATGACATGAACTAAATAACCATGTTTTGCTAAGTAAGGTGCAATGTCGACAAAGGAGTAAGGCGAGTCTCCCAGTCCATGGACCAGTAATATACCTTCCCCATTAGGATTATCAGGTAGCAACCTGTAAGGGCTAACAACATCCATTTCGACTTGGTAACCGGCTCCATGAAATACTCTAGTCTCATCAAGCCAAGCTCTAGTCTCATCGACATATTCTTCAAAACTAGATTGTGTATAAGGAGCAATAGAGCCCGAACTGGTATACATTTCGGGCTCTTGTTGGATAATCTGATTACTACAACCAACCGTGACGAGTGCAATGATGAAAACGAAAAAACCTGTTACTTTACTCTTTTGCACTATACCGTCCTTGTTGTTGGCAGCAATACGAACTTAGCTGCTCGTAGATTGATGATCTCTGAAGTAGCTTTCTGCATCCATAACTTTACCGTCTGGGAGCGCACATTTGCTCGAATCTTGCATATAGACGCCACCTGTCGATTCACAATATCTCGCCGCCTCGTTTGGCATTTCCTTATGATTTTCTCGATAATAATCCCAAGCATCAACAGCCTCACCCGACTTTAACGTACATTGACCAGTTTGAAGGTCATAAGAACCATGCTCTTCACAATATACTGCGGCAGGATTAGCCATCCCGATAGGTTGCTCTTTGTTAGCCTGGTCGCTGTTTGAGCATCCAGCTAATGCCAGCGTAGATACCGCAATAAGACCAGCAAGGTATTTTAAGCTATTCTTTTTCATATCATTTCCTCTTACTTACCTTAGATAAAGTTAGATGAATCTAATCAAACTTCAACCTTTTCCGCATATTGTGTGGGTAATCTAAGTTCTAGTATCTTCAAAGAATATTTGAAACTGCATCAAATTCCACAGTGTTTTTACTTGCGGCTGGTTTCGCTATCCTCGGGCTAACACCCGTTAAGTAGAGACACGTTTATGAACATTGCTGACAACGCTAAAAACCGCTATTCAACCAAAGTATTCGACCCATCTTTTAAGCTATCTTCCCAGCAGGTAGATGCGATTAAAACACTCCTCCGATTTAGTCCATCCAGTGTGAACTCTCAACCATGGCACTTTATCATTGCCAGTACTGACGAGGCCAAACAGCGTGTTGCGACTGCCACACAAGACCGCTACAGTTTCAATACTCCCAAAGTGCTTAACGCTTCTCATGTCATCGTATTCTGTACAAGAACAGAAATTGATGACAACTACTTACAGTTGTTGCTAGAAAATGAAGAGAAGGACGGCCGCTTTGCTACTCCAGATGCAAAACTAGGACAACAGAATGGCCGACACTACTTCGTTGATATGCATCGCTCCGATTTGAAAGATGCTCAGCATTGGATGGAGAAGCAAGTGTACCTTAATGTAGGTACGCTCCTACTTGGCGCTTCGACTCTGGGTATTGATGCCGTACCTATCGAAGGGTTTGACAGCACTGTTCTTGATAAAGAATTCAACTTGGCAGCACAAGGATACCGTAGTTCGGTTATCGTACCGCTCGGAAAACATAGTGAGCAGGACTTCAATGCAAAACTGCCTAAGTCGAGACACAGCTCAGACTACCTATTCAGTGAATGTTAACTATTTAAACGAGGTAAACAATAACTAGCCTTATATGATTAGGGCTAGTTATTTAAAATGTCACTAACCTTGTCAAACTGACTTTGACACTTCTCTTTCAAGAACTTTTGGAATGCTCGAATAATTGGTCTTAACTGCCTCTTATCAGCACATACCATATAAAGCGGCACTGACTCACCTTGCCAGTCAGGCAGAACTTTTCTCAGCTTCCCCTCAATAATGTCCTGACTAGCGTCGATTAACGACTTATTGACGATTCCTCTGCCTTTTAACCCTAAACGCCTCACGACATCACCATCATTAGCTGATATCGCTCCTTTGGTCTCTACAACAACTTGTTGAGAATCGTAGGATAATGGCCAGTGGTTATGTACTGAGCCCGCCACCATAAAGCTGATGCAGTTATGTTGATTCAAATCGTTTGGGTGTAGCACTGGAGAGTGATGACGAATGTAGTCTGGGCTAGCACAAAGCACTCGAACATTCTGCGGACATAACGGTATTGCCACCATATTGGAATCTGGAAGTTCCCCATATCGAATAGCAACATCAATTGGTTTGCTATACATATCCACCAACTGATCAGATAACTCAAGACGAACCGTGACGTTTTCATGTAAGTCAGTGAACTCATTAATCCAATCAAGCAGTAAGTTTCGCCCAAAGTCAGACGGTGCAGACACATAAATGTTACCTGTTAGCGCGCCACGAGCATTTGCGATCTCCTCGACACCTTCATTCAAAGTTGCAAGAGCACAATTAACTTTGGCTAGGAATAGTTCTCCCTCTCCAGTTAAGCTCAATCTTCGTGTTGTTCGAACAAACAGCGGGAAGCCAACTTGCTCTTCTAAACGCTTTATTGATGCACTAACGGCAGCAGGCGTCATATCCATTTGATTCGCTACTTTAGAAAAACTACCTTGTTTGGCCGTTTCGGCAAACAAAGTCAGTTCGTTCAGTGCTTTCATGTTACTTTCACCATATTCACTACAATCTTTTCCATCATATACAAAAAATACCTCGACTCATAAAAGAAGAGGTATTTTTAACTAACATGCTGATTGTTTAATCAAAGTTGATGGCAAGCTTACCGATCATAGCGCCACTTTCCATCAATCGGTGCCCTTGCTTTAATGACTCTGCATTGAAGCCATTGATCTCTTTGGTCAAGGTTGATTGAATTCGTCCAGAGTCAATAAGATTAGCGACTTGTTTTAAGATATCACCTTGTTTGTACATATCCTGTGTTTTGTATATTGAGCGTGTGAACATAAGCTCCCAAACAAAACCGACTGACTTACCTTGAAGCTTACTAAGATCAATACCGCTATCAAACTCAACGATTGAACCGATCATACCTTGAGGTGCAATGAGTTCTGCCATCGCATCCCAATGACCAACCGTGTCAGCGACATTGAAAATATAATCTACCGTCTCAAACCCTAAGTCATGAACAGATTCGACCAAGTTTCCATGATTGGCCACATAGTCTGCGCCCATCTCTTTTACCCAAGCTTCGGTCTCTGGGCGTGATGCTGTCGCAATAACCGTTAGGTTAGTGAGCTGTTTTGCAATTTGAGTAGTAATAGAGCCGACACCACCAGCACCACCGATAATTAATAGCGTTTTACGCTCTGACGGGTCTACACGAAGACGATCAAACAGAGCCTCCCATCCCGTTAATGCAGTCAACGGGACTACAGCCGCTTCTGCGTCAGTGAGTCCTTTTGGAGCTCTCGCGACAATTCTAGAATCAACAGCATGATATTGTGCATTGGTGCCTGGGCGAGTGACATCACCAGCATAGTACACTCGATCGCCCTCAGTGAAGCTGGTAACCTTACTGCCCACTGATACCACTTCTCCCACAGCATCAAAACCCAGAACACGTGGACTTTCTAATGTTTTATTCACTGCTGAACGAACACGTATTTTTGCATCTGCAGGGTTAACGGAAATGGCCGCAACTTTTACAAGTAGGTCAAATTCGCCGATTTCAGGCATAGCCATTTCAAACTCATACAAGCTGTTTTCATCATCGATAGTTTTTGATTCACTAAAACCGATTGCTTTAATCATTGTTGTCATAACGTGTTCCTCTATAGTGTCTAGCTGCAAGTGTTCTTGCTCAATGACTTAACTATAGGTTGAGAGAAGGAAGCTAAAAACCACCAAAGACTTGAAACACTTTCAAATAAAAACCGATGTATCTAACAAGCTCAAAACTCCAGATGATAAGTATTCTTATCTTTACTTAACTTTACACATATGCATCTAGAACAAAAAAAGAGCATAAGGAATAATTATCGCCATAAGCCCACAACAAAAATATGGACTAATATGCTCAACAACAAACTTAGTAAACCTACCATGGTGTTTCATTGGCTAACTGCTGTTTTCTTTATAGCGACGCTTGCCATAGGACTTTATCTCGGCGATATGGCCAATGGCCCAGACAAAAATGAGCTAAGGAATCTTCATAAATCACTCGGAGTACTTGTGATGTTTGCAGCTTCAATCAGGCTAGTTTGGCGCCTGAAAGAAGGCATGATCGGTTCCATCAAACAGCTACCTGCGTGGCAAGAGAAATCTGCCCACTTTGTTCACTGGTTTTTGCTTTTAGCTACAATAATGATGCCGCTATCTGGAATCACTATGAGTATCGGAGGAGGACGTTCGGTCGAGTTTTTTGGCATAAGTCTTATCTCAGCAGGAGAGAAAATCGAATGGCTACAACAAATTAGCTCTACCATTCACTTCTCATCGGTGAACATTGTAATCGCTATACTTGTATTGCACGTTCTGGCAGCCCTAAAACACCAACTCGTTGATAAAGATGGCACACTCTCACGTATGTTAGGCAGAAGCTAAAAACATAATTTCAAATGATGAAAGCACCACTTTTTGGTCTTTCATCATTTGATGTCATTAGAAGACGGGGCGTAATTATTCGATTGTGAGAAGGTAACGGGGAGTATGTTACTTGTTTCTCTTTCCAATTCCTTGAAAATTCATGAGTAAATTATTAATAGAGGTTCTCACTCATGAATGGCATTCGACTGTGGCATTTCGCACAAGCTTCTCTTGGTATTGTCCAATGGGTTGGTATTGCGATTCTTCTCAACCCAATCATCATTGAAAGAACATCTAGTGGCGCACTACTAGGCCAAGTCATGGCACTCATTGGAGGTGCCGGTTTATTAGCACCGTTGATTGGTGGGATGGCCGATCGTTATTGTTGTCATCGTCTACTACAACGAATGGCCTTGTTTATTCATTTTATTGCTCTGTTAATTCTTTACTTCGCTGAGACAACCGCAGCGATCTACTGGACAGTAGGTATTCTGATAGGCATTGGTAGTGTCGCATTGTTAGTACTGAATCCGACCTTTGTAATCGCGTCTAGCAAAAACCAAAATGATGAAGGCCGGGGTCTAGCCAGCTTATATCAATGTCAGTTCTTTGGTGTTGTTGTGACTGGTTTACTTATTTCTATTGCTGACTTCTACAATGTGCCAAGTGACGATCAGCTGCTTATACTTATGTCTTTGGTCATCATCGTGCTTTGTTTGGTTTCTGTTTGCCCTCCTCCATCCATTGAAACGGATAAATCCTACTTTGAGGGTGCTGAGAAGAAATTAGGTAATGAAACCACTTCACAACAAGGTGCAGCACCTTGGTTTCTCTTTTTGTTGGCAGTCTTCTTCTCAATGTTTCTCTCTTCTAACCTGATGGAACTTGGTCCTTTGCTAATCAAAGAAGTTTATCAAGTCAATATCGGCAACTCCGCACTTGGTATGGCTATCTCTGCCATTATCAGCATTTTTATGCTCGAATCGGCCGGAAGATGGATGCAAAGAAGCGGGCCATTTAAAGTTTGGTATGCCGCTCAAGTGATTTATTTAATAGTCGGCACTCTATTTTGGTTAACCGCTGGAAATGATGTTCAGGCTTTCGTGCCTATCGCACTGTTAGTGTTACTCATGCAAGCAATGTCTTGGAATGACATGATCATTCCATCCATCGCAGGTCGTTTGAGTCCCAATTCTCCAGCGTTAACTCAGGGTCTTTTGATGTTATGTATGGCAGGCGGTTTTGGTGTCGGCGCAATGCTTGCTGGCTTATCCATTGATAAATTCGGCTACGCATCAGTATTCACCTTGTCATTAATCGGGATTATCATTGCGCTCTTGTGTATAGGATTACTCACCCTGTCTACCCAGAAAAACCGACGTACCATTTCTGCCTCTTAAAGCCCCTTTCCGCTACACTCCCAAAGCACAGTAACTCGATACTGTGCTTTGATATTGCTCACATTCTTCCTTAACTGCCTATACTGTTTAGTATCTAGTGCTAATCTTAGAATATTATCAAAGGCTTAGTTCAAGGAAGACAGAATGGCCGATCTATACTTGGCATCGACCAGTGAGTTCACTGCCAAAGATTATAAGAACAATGAGTACCTAGTAACTCATGCGACAATTCAAGAGCGGTTCTTTGAACCTTTTGAGATCAATCTACAACTGGTCGCAAAAGGGCTCTCTGCCTCTGATCAACTCGGTCAGACAATGACGCTTAATCGCTATACTTTTGAGTCAGGCTCACAAAGCCTAGTGCGTAGCTTTCATGGCTACATCGCAAAGATCGTTTGCACGGGTTTCGATGAAACTCAGCAATATGCGTTTTACAACATCACTTTACGGCCTTGGCTATGGTTACTTAACTTTTCTAAGAAAAGCCGTGTTTTCCAAAACCAATCAACCAAAGATATCGTTTCTTCTGTGTTTAGTGATGCCGGTTTCTCAAGCCTATTTACAGCCAAATCTCTACCAAGTACCAAACGTGAGTACTGCATACAGTTCAATGAAACGGATTATGACTTTGTCTGTCGGTTGCTTGCTCAAGAAGGAATTCAATTTCACTTTGAACACACATCAAGCAGCCATAAACTGATCTTACAAGACGCGGAGAAACCATACAGCAAAGCGGATATCAATAAGTTCGATATGGCTAACCTACCCTCTGGTAGCAACCCACTCATTCAATCTTGGCATTCTGACCTTCAGTTTCACGGAACGAGTTTGGAGCTCACTGATTACGACTACAGTCAATCTAAGTTGCTCTCCAGTAAAGCAAGTAAATCGAGCAATAAAATCGCCAATAACACTAAACTAGCCGCAACACATTTTTCTAACGATAGCGTTTCTGGAGACATGACCGATCTGTCCACTCTGGTCAAACGTCGTGTGGAAGCGATAGAAAGCCAGTACAGTACAATACAGGCATCCAGTGATGTAGACGCATTTTATGTGGGGCAATACTTTTCACTAGCCAGTCACACAGACAATACACAGTTGGGTGAATACTTAGTAGTCTCGCAAACCGTTCAATATGATGGCCAGTCAAGCGGTCAATCGAATTGCCAAACTCAAATCACTGTAGTGCCCAATTCCACTCCCTATTTGCCAACCGTCATTGACAAACCTTCAATTCAAGGCGTTCACAACGCCGTAGTTGCAGGAAAAACAAGTGGTGATATTAGTCAGGATGACCAAGGGAGAGTAAAAATCCGATTTTTGTGGGACAACGAAACGAGCGGCGATGATACCAGTTGCTATGTTCGCGTTGCTCAACTAATGGCGGGGAAAGGTTACGGGACACAGTTTATCCCACGAGTTGGCCAAGAAGTGCTTGTCACTTTCATTAATGGCGACGCGGATAAGCCAATTATTACTGGCTCGGTATACAATAGTCAGAATGCTCCTCCATATAAGACAGCAAACTCTACTCAAACTGGTATTAAAACCATGCTTAAAGGTCAGAGTAATGAGTGGTACTTCGATGATAAAAAAGATAACGAACTGTTTTATCAACATGCCGCTAAGGACTTTACCTTAGAAGTAGAAAACAACGTCACCACGACCATCAAAGGTGAAGTCGCCTATAAAGCGACCAAAGCTATTACCTATACCGCTGAGGATGCGATGACGATGAGCGTTGCTAAAGCGTTTAGCGGCAAAGCCAAGACCGTCAGCATTGAGGGCGAAGACTCTCTAGAGCTAAAAGTAGGCTCAAGCAAAATCACCATCAGCTCTTCCTCTATCAAGATTGAATCTAGTGCAATCGAAATTAAAGCCTCTAACGCACTAAAACTTCAGGGCATGACGTTGGATGCCAAAGGCTCAACGTCTGCCAAATTATCCGCTGCGTCTGTAACGGTAGACGCCTCAGGAAGTGGAACTATAAAAGGGGCGAGCTTGACATTAGACGCCCAGACGACTTTAACCGCTCAAGGAAAGCTCTCAGCCGATCTCAAGTCAAACCTGAAAGCATCCATTAACGGTGCTGTCATGTCTGAAGTCAAAGGCGCTATAGTGAAGGTAAATTAATGATGACTCAACAACTTCAGTATCGAAAGATACCCTACGTAAACCCTGAGCAAATCACGCCATTGTTTAGTGCTTCAGAGGATCTCACTGAGATACTAGCTCAGTCACAGAGCATTGAAGATTTTATAGCGACATTGCAAGAGAAAGAGCTCTATTTCGATCTGGTTCAATTTCTTGCACACGCTTTACCGGTAAGGGAAGCCATCCTTTGGGCTTACTTATGCCTTGAGATTCGGATGCCGGACTGGAACAAAACACAACAGACTTGCCTTGCAAGCTGCAAACAATGGGTATTTGAACCAAGTGAAGAGGGAAGGCGGCGCTGCGAACTCTATGCAACTCGATTAGAGTTAAAGTGCGCACCATCATGGTTAGCACAAGCTGTATTTTGGAACGGTGCTGGTAGTATTGTGTCACCTGAACTCCCCAGTGTACTCCCCGACCCCAAGCTATACGCCAAAGCCTGCGCTGGGGCCATTAACACCGCCGCTGCGATACCTGAATGGGACAAGCATGCCGACTATTATCAACAATCCATCGCAGTCGCTCTCAATATAGCTCATGGAGGCTTAGGAAAGTTATGACTTTGCCAGCAGCTCGTTCAACAGACATGCATGTCTGCCCAATGCAAACACCTGCAGTGCCCCCTATTCCGCACGTAGGAGGGCCTATTATTGGGCCAGGAGTACCAACCGTTTTAATCGGGAACATGCCTGCGTCAGTCATGGGAGACATGTGCACATGCGTAGGGCCACCGGACAGCATAATTAAGGGCAGTGCGACAGTGCTTATTTGCAATCGGCCAGCAGCGAGATTAGGTGACACAACAGCACACGGAGGTACCATTGTTGCGGGAATGCCCACAGTCCTAATAGGGGGATAAACCCCTAATTTTATTATAGTTAATTAGCGTTCGCGTGTGACGTCGTTCCAATATTCCTACCGAAAAATAAAAAAATGACGAAATTTCACAAATTTCCGAGACTTTCTGAAAAACGCTTCTAATATTAAAGCAATGTAATCATGTTGTTAAGCTATTGACACTTTAAAAAGTAAATGGTTTTGTTAATTGCTTTGATATGCATAAATGAAATAAACCAAGGAATGGTATGTACAGTTTCGATGACCTATCAGGCGCTCTATCGGAAGACGCTCCCAGTGGACAATACTTAAAGCTTGATCGCGGCGAATATAGAGCGATCAGAAATGGATATAACACCGCCCTTTCATCCTTTAGACAAATGTTAGAAGCCCCAGATGCATTTGCTGACGAAGAAAAGTCTGAACTCAATGATCAAAACTGGCAGCAGTTTAGAGAACAGCTCAACGAAGCACTCGGTTCGAAAACAAAAGATACGGAACTTTGGAGCTGGTACATAACTAGCTTGTCATTTGACCGAGAACCTATACCGAAGCTGATTGAAGGTTTTAAGCTTCTTCAAAACTACATTGACAACTTCTGGGATACCTTGCATCCAACACTGCCTGACAACAAGGTCAAGGCGACGGATGAGTCTGGAAAACAAAAAGAACTGGTGGAGTTTCGCATCAAACCGTTATCGCAGTTCATCGGTGACGCACCCGAGGCCTCCGCGCTCTTTATGCCAACACAGTTCATTCCTCTTGTTGGCAACATCACTTATTCTCGCTATTTCCAAGCAGAACGCAGCGGCACATTGAGTGATCTGCAAAACGAAGCTAACGACGCTTTTAGCCTTGAATGTACCGACTTGATTCTCAGCTTAGGGCAATTGGTAGAGCAGGTAAATCAGGTAGAAACTGTACTTGCAGAACGTTGTCAAAGCCATGGCGTCCAAGCGCTCAGCTTTAAATTCGTCCGTGAAATCTTCGAAAGCCATTTAACGGCACTGCGAACATTAATCGGTAACCAATATAGTCAGTGGCCTTTAGACGATATGAACACTGAAGCAGCTTCTGGCGAGGCTCAATCTCAACCAGATAGCTCTGAGCAGTCAGACGCTCACGATAATATAGACTCGGTCAGTTCTAATCCAGATACCGTTAGTATTCCCGATGCGACGCCTAATAAAGCACCAGAATCTACACCCCCTATTTCAGCGACAGTTTCAACTATCTCTACACAGCCTCTCACAAGAGACGCCGCTTATAATCAATTGAGAACTCTGGCGGACTTCTTTAAGCAGACTGAACCACATAACCCAACTAGTTACCTACTTGAACGGGCAATTGTTTGGGGACAACTACCCTTACCAGAACTGATGAAAATTCTGGTAGGAAATAATTCCAATGCACTTAATCAAATCGATTCACTGATTGGAATGAATGACGCCCCTATAAACATGGAAAACAGTTCACTATCAACTCAGTCTGGTGGTCACTCTCAGCAGTACACAGAGTCTCCTACTAGCAACTCGAATGATGCCGAATCCTCGGCCTCAAACCAATCCAACAACAATGAAGTAACTCAAGCTACCGCAAATTCAGACGTTTCTGATTTTGAATGGTAACGGTTTAACGCGATACGCGAAGGAGAAAACTGATGGCTTCTATTTTTATGAGAATTGACGGAACCAAACCTAAAGGTGCAGCAACCGTTGAGAAAATTGGTGGTAAAGATGGGTTCTTTGCCATTGATAATGTTTCTTGGAGCGCCGTTCGTGGCGTAGGTATTGATGTTGGTAATGCCAACAATGCTGACCAAGGTATGGTAGCTCTAGGGGAAATCACTATTGGCCGTGGCTGTGATGGTGCCTCACCTTACCTTACAACTTTCTTATATGCACCAGGTGCTGAAGGTAAAACCATTGAAGTGGTGATGACTAAACCAAATCGCGAAGGTTCTGGTGCTGATCCATACCTTATCTTAACGCTGAAAAACGCACGTATGTCTAACTACACAATGACTGGAACAAACGGTTCATTACCAAGTGAGAGCTTTGCGCTTACCTACACCGAGATTTCAAAAGCTTACTATATCGAGGGAGAAGGCGGAAAAATCGAGAAAGGCCCAGAAGTCGGCTTTGATGCAACTGAAGCGAAAGTCACTTCAACCGCTAGCTAATTAATCAAGGAGAGATGTTGTGGCACTAAATTCTCAGCACAAACGCGTAAGTAAGAACCGCGTTAGCATCACATATGATGTAGAAACCAATGGAGCAGTTGAAACAAAAGAGCTGCCTTTTGTTGTGGGTGTAATCGGTGATTATTCTGGTCATAAACAAGACAAAGAAGATGTTGAAGATCGCACATTCTATAACCTAGACAAAGATAACTTCGATCATGTTATGAAACGCGTTGGTCCTGAGTTATCCATGAAAGTAGACAATGTTCTTGCCGAAGATGATAGTCAATTTGAAGCAAGCCTTAAGTTTAATTCAATGAAGGACTTTGAGCCTGAAGCCATCATTGACCAAGTCGAGCCCTTAAAAAAGCTCGTAGAGACTCGCAATCAGTTGAAGGTACTACTTTCTAAGGCTGATCGCTCTCGTGATCTAGAGAAGCTATTGAAAGAAGTGTTGCAAAGTGCAGACACCATCAACGCCTTATCTCAAGAACTTGGTATTGAACAGAAAGGAGCAGAAGAATGAGCACTGAATCAGACGTACAAGGCCAACCGTCCGCTGAGGAAGGCTCACTGAGTTTCCTTGACAGAGCGATTGAAGCCACAACACAAACTCCTGCGGATACAACTAAAGAGCTGTTTTCAGTACTTGCTGAACAGGCACTTTCAGGCACCGTAACGTGGGATAAAAACTTAACTAAAACTATTGAAAGCGCCATCGGCGAAATCGACAAGAAGCTGTCAAAGCAGCTTTCGGCGGTGATGCAACAAGACGACTTTCAAAAGCTTGAAGGTTCTTGGCGTGGTCTTCAAAAACTCGTCAAAGAGAGCGACACTGGGCGTTCATTGAAAATCAAAATGGTTGATTTCTCACAAGATGAATTGCTCGAACAATTTGAAGATGCACCAGCGATCGACCGCAGTCCTCTCTTCAACGCCCTGTATCAAGATGAATACGGTACAGCAGGTGGTGAGCCCTACGGCACATTCATAGGTGACTATGAGTTCAGCGCAAAAGATGAAGATGTAGCACTTCTTCGTTACATGGGCGAAGTAGCTGCAGCGTGCCACGCTCCATTCATTGCCGCAGCCAATGCGCAAATGTTTGAGTTCAATGACTTCTCTACATTTGAAGAAGGCAAACCTGTTGCAGCAGGCTTTGACTCTCCTGCATACGCGGCTTGGAACTCGTTTAGGGAAAGTGATGATGCGCGTTATGTCACTCTGACGCTTCCTCGTACTATGGCACGCTTGCCATATGGACAAAAAGGGCTAAGCACAGACGTCTTTGCTTATGAAGAGCTGGATGTGGATATGGATGGTAATCCGAATCCGAAGAATAACGATGAACTTGTCTGGTCTAATGCGGCGTATGATCTAGGTCTTAAGATGACTCAAGCATTCACTGCATATGGCTGGTGTACTGCTATTCGAGGTCTTGATAACGGCGGTAAAGTAGAAAACCTACCTAACCTAACGTACAAGACTGAGGCTGGCGATTTAGTCCAGCAATGTCCAACAGAAGTGAATCTCACCGACGAACGAGAGAAAGAACTCAGCGACCTTGGTTTCCTTCCTCTAGTTCATTACAAGAACACCAACTATGGCGTTTTTATCGGCGGGCAAACTACCCAAAAACCGAAAACCTATACCGATCCGGATGCTACGGCTAACGCTGCTATCTCCGCACGACTGCCATACATCATGGCAAGTGGTCGAATTGCCCATTATTTGAAAGTAATGGGACGTGATCGTTTGGGTTCAAACATTGAAGCACCCGATATTCAACGTGAACTTCAACTTTGGATCGACCAATACACCAACGCCGGCGCGATTGGTAACGATTCTCGAGCTCGTACGCCACTGGCAGAGTCTCGTATTGAAGTGGTTGAACAGCCGGGTAAACCTGGGGCTTACTCTGCGATTGCACACCTAAGACCATGGCTTCAACTCGAAGAACTTACCACCTCTGTTCGCATGGTTGCGAAGATTCCTGGTTAATTGTGATAAGCCGCAACCCTTGTGGTTGCGGCTAAATGCTGCGGTAGTTGATGTAGATGTTTAGTACAGACTGGCAAAAACAATTTAACGCGCTCGACCCCAAACAAGATTCATACTTGTTTGACGCACTCGCAATGATGGTCGAACTAGCAAAAAAAGAACACCAATACTCTACTTATTCAGCAGAGAGTATTATTGCGCAAATTACTCAACTCATTCTTGTCTTAGATGAGCACCTTTCCAAACAAATGGATCTCATTCTGCACAATGACGACTTTCAAGCTCTAGAGGCTAGTTGGCGTCAAGCGCTTTACCTAGCAACACAACCAGTCAGCAGGCAAAGAACCAAACTCAAAATTCTTGATATGAGCTGGGAAGAGGTATCAAACGACCTCAATCAATCATATTCCATCAAACAAACTTTTTTGTTCAATACCATTGGCAATAAAGAACTTAATACGCTAGGTGGACAACCCTTTGGTTGTATCGCCTTCACACACCCTATTTCCATGGACCTAGACCTCAATAGCGAATTTGACGACATCTATACACTGGGTCTAATTGGTCAACTGGGTGAACAAACTTTATGTACCATGCTAGCTTCTCCTGATTCACTTTTTTTTGCCGACTCGGGCGCCGATTGGCTTTCCAATACACAAAGAATAGAAAAGGTCTTAAACGGCCCAGATTACACAGCTTGGCAAGCTCTGCGCAAGCAACCTAGTGCTCGTTTTCTTGGCTTAGCGATGCCACGTATCAAATTGCGTCAACCGTACAAAGATCATCGCTGTGGATTCCTTTATCAAGAAAAAGGCGACACGCTTTGGGGATATGCCAATATTGCTTTCCTATCTACGGTAATGAAGGAACACCATCGTATCGGTTGGTTTGGCTTCCTAAAAGCTCGTTGGAGTGATAAAGAACAAGGGGCTCTTCTGGCATGGAAACACAAAACATCTGAGCTTACTTACAGCGAATGTGACAGTTATTTATTTGGTAGAATCGCTAGCTTTTATTCCAATCAAGGTTTCATCTCTCTCGCAAGAAACGCACTAACAGGCAAGCTCTACTTCTCTGGTAACAATTCAGTGTGGGCACCATCAGATAGCGATAACGACAAAGTTTTGGCTCAACTACAAACGACACTGATGTGCTGCCGTGTCGCCCATTTTCTCAAAGTTCAAGTGCGTGAAATGATTGGTAACTTCAGTGATGCGCGAGAATGTGAACAGTTTCTACGAAACTGGATTGAGAAATTCTCCAGTAATGTGAACTACGCCAATGAAGAGACCTTGGCAAAATATCCTCTCAGCAAAGCACACATTGCCGTTAACGAGATAGAGTCCCTTCCCGGCCATTTCTCTTGCACGTTACGAATGGTTCCCCAATATCAGTTCGACCATTTTAACGGTGAAGTGGTGTTAACTACGGAGCTTGGGGAGGTCAGCCAGTGAGTTTCTACAATGCTTTTATTCAATCATCTCGCCAAGACGATGAGATTGACGATATTCGCTACCATCTGACTCGATTACTAGAGTCTGAAGCACCGTTAATTGCTGTCGAAAACAGTCTTTCTGAGGTCAGACGTTCTAGCTTTACCTTCGGTATTACTGATGTTCAGCTGCTGACCGCCAACCTCGACCAAACACAGTTAGCAAGAAAAATAGAAACATGGCTTACCACATATGAGCCGCGATTATCCGATGTTTCTGTGGAGATGTTAGAACGCCGGGAAGGTCAAAACTGTATTCAATTTACCATTGTAGCCAAGCATCTATCTCAGGACGGAGAACAAACCCTCGTCTTTGACTCGAAAATAGCGCTTGGTGACTTCAGTGCCAAGATATCAGAGGAAGAATATGACTGATCCTTTGCTTCGATATTATGAAAGAGAGTTAGCTTTAGTAAAGCGTTCCTTAGGGTTCTATGCCGAGGAGCACTCTCATATTGCCTCATTACTCGATATGCATCAGGGGCAAATCGAAGATCCCAGCCTCGCGCGTTTGCTGGACGGTGTTGCCTTGCTCAACGCTAAAACAGAAATGGCATTGGAGACCCAATATTCGCAAGTTATCGATAGCTTGATAGACGTGATATACCCTTCCATCAATCAACGAGTTCCAAGTATTGGTTACGCAGAATTGAATGCACCGGATGGTATTACAGAGAGCGCGAATATTCCATTGGGTAGTCAATTTTCAAATATGATTGGGGAGCAAGAGTGCTTGTTTCAAACGGTTGATAACTTAGCGATCAACCCATTCAGCATAACAGATATTTCAGCAACCACTGCACCGTTCTCAGTCCATAAGCCAGAAGAGGCGGAACTGGCCAATGCTGCGCTTCAGATTCAATTATCAACGGGAGATGAAGGTGTCTACTTTTCCTCGCTAGCTTGTTCTGACTTAAACTTCTTTGTAAAAGGTTTTGCTAACAACGCAGACTTATTAGTAGAACTTCTGCTCTCGAACTGTCTCGCTATCTCTCTGTCAGATCATGAAAACAACACAATTGCAGAGTTGAGTGGCGTGCAACTACAGAGCCGTGTCGGCGATCCTGATTTTAAGTTTTTACCCGCAAAAGGTAATCAGTTTGATGGCTTTCAAATCATAAGAGAGTTTTTCTTATTCAAAGAAAAGCGACAGTTTTTCATTATAAGAAATTTCGCTAGCGCTATTAGCAAAGTTAATGACCATCAATGTACTTTGAATATCTTCCTGAATGACATTCCTTCTGAGTTTTTGCGTTTATTTGATACCGACGTCATTCGTCTAAATGTTGTGCCCGTAATTAATACTTTCGAGCACATAAGCGAACCGATTACTGTCGATGGGCGTCGCCTCGCTTATCCTATTCAACCTAACAGTGGCAATGACTCTGTCATCGACATCATCAAGATCCAATCAGTCAAACAAATCACTGCATACGGAGATGTCGAACTGGTGCCTGTTCTAGGGGACAAATACAAACACAGCAAAAAGACACACGGTACAAGTACTGCCTATTGGGAAGCGAAAATGAACTTAGAGCGACAGTTTGAAGTCGTCGTTTCAGAGTCTCTTTATCAATCGGAAAATGCCACGCTAATTGCACGTTTATTGTGCTGCAATGACAAACTGGCCTGTAGTGCGTCTGGTGAGCTTGAATGCCGAGAGAGCATTGATCTCCCCGGAGTCATGACCCTGATGTACCCGCCATCCGCGCCGCAAGATGTACAAAATAGTGAAAAGTCATTAAGCCAGCTGATTGGGCTTTTAACATGTAACTTTAACTCCTTGCTGCAAAGCGATGATCCCGCATCCATGCTAAAAGGAATTTTTAAGCTATTCGCTCATGATGCCAAAAACCTCGATGAAATTAACACCATCAACAATGTGAAATTCCAAACGCAAGTCTCTACCCTGCGAGTTCACAATAAAAATGTATTTGTCCCGGGTACAGAAATCACGGTAGAGCTCAACTCTGAGATGCCCTATCACTCGTTCTCAATAGTCATGAACGAGTTTTTCAAACAATTCTGCAGCTTTGACCGCTATATACAACTTAGTGTCAATCTATATGGTAAGCCGCAAAGCGGCCTCTGTTTCGCGAAAGTTCACGGGAACCAGCTATGTCTTTAAACCTGTCTAGTTCACCTATGAACAGTCTCTGCAATCAGCCCGATGATTTTGAGTTTGCTCAAGCTATTCGTGTTCTTCAATCGTATTGTTCTGACAACCCTCAGAACCGGACTCGATTGAAACTAGAATCAGAAGTCATTCCCAGTGGAGATTTAAATGACATTAGTCAGATAGAAGTCACCAATAGACAAATACGTTTATCTATCGCAAAGACGGCTTTGTCCGGTGTATATGGTGTCATCCCTGATTACATCTATGAAGAATTGCTTGAAGCACTACATCAGGAAGACGAAGGATTAAAAGCCTTTCTTGATGTCTTCAACCAACGTCAATTTGAGCTTACTTACAAACAAGAGACACGCGCTTGGTTATTGCTTCAAAATGAGCAAAACAATAAGTTAAGTAACACGCTTTATCATTTGTCAGGATTGGAAAATAGCAATCGTCATTTGATTCAATATACCATGCTGCTCGGTCAAAATAGCCGAAACATTCGTACGTTAGAGCAACTATTAAACGACTACTACGAACTAAAGATATCGGTACAAGTCACCCCATATGAGACTCGAAAGCTACCTGAAGCCGCAACTAGCAATATTGGTAAATCTGTTAGGTCTCGGAAAAACAATAAATTAGGACACGGTTTATTAATAGGAAGTCGCTGTGATGTACCTAGTGCCAGCATTAAAGTTTATATCGAGCCTCAGAATAGACGCGAAGTCGAACAGCTCAAACGGGATTCAAGATTAGCAAACGATGTGAAGTCAACGGTTCAACATTATCTTAAAGATGATACTCCAGTAACGATCTATCTACTCATTCTTAGGCAGCATCTAAATGCACCAGTTCTTAGCTCCAACGCTTTAAGCTCTGCGAAACTGGGAGAAGTCGACTGCTTAGCTCCTGAGCGTTTTCCACAATCCAAGGTACGAATAAGGCTACGCTGATCTAGCTTTAGGACTCTAGGGATATCAAAAAAGGGAATTTATACATGGCACAAGTAACACTCACTAATTTAGTTAGCAAACTCTCACCCGAGTTAAAGCAGGCTCTAGAAGTATCGGCTGGAGCAGCAATGAACCAAGGGGTGCCTGCTATCGAAGTAGAGCATTGGATTTTGCAGCTCATCTCGCAGAAAGACAAAGGTCTAGAAAATCTCTGTCGTTCTCAAAACATTGCTCAAGATGCTTTGGTTAGTGAACTCACAGATAAAATCACGCGTCTTCTCAAGGGAAGTGAAGGACAACCAACACTAAGCCATGAGCTCACTGAATTGATTAAAGATGCGTGGATGATTGCCTCAGTAAACTACGGACATGGTGAAATAATCAGTCTGCACCTTATTCAGTCCATGCTTCAACAAAACGTAATGGGTGTTTCCACTTTGAAACTTGAGAGTTTGAAAGACGTTTCCACTGAATCTTTACAAGGTCTTATTCGAAAAAGTGGTGCGTCGACTTCTACCACCTCCCCTGGCACCAGCACAGGTGGTGAGTCGTCTAGCGGTGGCGATGCACTCTCAAAGTACACTATCAACCTGACCCAACAAGCTCAAGATGGCAAGATCGACCCCATTTCTGGACGCAACAGTGAAGTGCGCAAAGCTATTGATATTTTGTGCCGTAAGAGACAAAACAACCCTATTTTCGTAGGAGAACCTGGCGTCGGTAAAACCGCAGTGGTTGAAGGCTTAGCGCTTCGAATTGCAACTGGCGAGGTGCCAGCGGCGATTCAAGGTGTTCAAATTCACTCTCTCGACCTTGGGCTCCTCCAAGCAGGAGCAAGCGTTAAGGGTGAATTTGAAAACCGACTAAAAGATGTCATTAACGAAGTTAAAAGCTCCGAGGAGCCCATTATCGTCTTTATCGATGAAGCACACACGTTAATTGGTGCTGGCGGTGCAGCCGGACAAAATGACGCTGCTAATCTGCTGAAACCGGCCCTGGCTCGTGGAGAATTCAAAACCATCGCAGCAACAACGTGGGCGGAATACAAAAAGTACTTTGAGAAAGATCCTGCTTTAACCCGAAGATTCCAAGTTGTCACCATTGAAGAACCAAACGCAGAAGACGCAATGCAGATGCTAAGAGGGGTTGCCGACTCACTTCAAGGACATCATGGTGCCTTCATTACCGAATCAGCCATTGCAGCCGCCGTTAATCTGTCAATACGCTATTTACCATCAAGACAACTTCCAGACAAAGCCATTAGCTTGCTCGACACTGCAAGTGCTCGAATTGCCTTAACCCAAGGCGCAAAGCCAGAAATTATCGAGTCTTTAGAGCAAATGATTCGTTATCAAGAAAACGAATTGATGGCATTGGCTAAAGAGCAAGCGCTCTTCGGTGGCAATGAAGCCGATATTGCAGAAGTCACACAGCAAAAAGAGCAAAAACAAAACAAACTCGATGCCTTGAATAGCCAGTGGAATCAAGAAGTTGAGCTAGTTGATAAAATTAAAGCAATACAATCTGATATCAGCAATGCGAGCGAAGAAACCGAAAACCCTGAGCAAATGACTGAAGAACTGAACAAGCTGAGAGATGAATTGGCAGAGTTACAAGGAGAGACGCCTCTGGTTCACGCATTAGTTGATGAAGGAACGATCGCTGAAGTGATTGCAAACTGGACCGGAATTCCCGTCGGAAGCATGTTGAGTGATGAAATTAATAAGCTGCTTACTCTGGAAACCGAGCTCGATAAACGAGTGATTGGGCAGAATGTGGCAAAACAAGAGCTCGCTAAAGCAATTCGTATTTCCAGAGCTGGCTTGACGGATAACCGTAAACCTATCGGCGTATTCTTGATGTGCGGCCCAAGTGGTGTTGGTAAGACTGAAACCGCTATGGCACTTGCAGAACAGCTCTATGGTGGTAGCAACGACATGACCATCATTAACATGACGGAGTTTAAAGAAGAACATAAAATATCAATGTTGCTCGGTAGTCCGGCGGGCTACGTGGGCTTTGGTGAAGGCGGTGTATTAACCGAAGCGATTAGACGCAACCCCTACTCTGTTCTGTTACTTGATGAGATGGAGAAAGCACATCCTGGTGTCCACGATCTCTTTTATCAAATCTTCGATAAAGGACATATCAAGGACAGTGAAGGCCGCAGTGTCGATTTTAAAAATACCATTATTATCATGACCTCAAATGCGGCTGACCAAGCTATTTGCGATGCTTGTGACGAAGCTGAATCCCAGCTTGATAACAGCACGCTGTTAGAAATGATTCGACCTGACCTTCAACGTTACTTTAAACCTGCATTTTTAGGCCGTACGACCATTGTGCCTTACTACCCACTTAACGATAGTGAGTTAGGCAAGATAACCGAAATATCACTGAATCGTATTAAGAAAAAACTGGCTGAGCAATACCAAGCATCATTCCGATGGGATGAGTCGTTCATTAACTACGTTGTGGAGAAAAACAACGACCCAACAACTGGCGGTCGCGCAGTAGAGCAGATCATTAATCGCTCGCTCATGCCCAAGTTAGCTGAAGAGTGTATTAATCGCTTGAGCAGACAAGAAGCCATAAATCATGTAGAGGTCTCCGGTGATGACAAAAATGGTTTCTCTTTGAGTATTAGCTAGCAAAAAGGCGATAGTGATGAGTCGACAAAAAACGGATATTCAGGATGAAAACGTAAACAGCAAGTCTCGCGGTATGTTACCGGGGCTTAGCTTCAAGCTTTCTTTCGCTATTTTTGTCGTCTTGTCACTGTCTATTTTCCTGACCGCCAGCCTAAACTACCTAAATTTTGATAAGCGTTTAACTGAGACGACTGACTCCAAATATAAGGTGGTGATGCAAGAAACCTTGTCCGATATAAACAATGCTATTACCTTCGGTGTTCCTTTGCATGGCATCAGCAATGTACAGTCTCTATTGGAACGTCATTTAGCCAGCGTTTCTGGCCTAATCGCTCTTGAAGTTACCGATAGACAAACTGAGCGACTCTACTTTGCCAACCACGCTGAGATCTCTATCGCAGAGAGCCAAACTAAACAGCTACGCACACCTATTTACAATGCATTCGGTCAGTTGGACGGCGAGATCTCACTCACTTACTCCCTCGAACATTTAGGCTCGTTGCGCAGTGGGCTCATTTCAAAAAGTGCTTTCTACGCTGTAATTTGGATCGCTATTGCGACACTGTGTAATTTAATTTTCATTCACGGCATCACAAAGCACATGTTGCGCCGAACCTCCGAGGTCGATCAATGCTTGTCGTCGCTAGAAATTGCAGGATGTAAATTTGAGCTTGCAAGCCAAATTATGGAAGGCAACCAACAGCATTTAACCCGTTGGCAAAAATTCAGACAAAGACACACCACGATGTTGATTCTGGTGTTGGCATTCACCACCACTTTTGTTGCCAACTTTATGACTTCATTACAAATGATGGACTACTTCGCGGATATCTATCAACAAGAATTAAACGAAAAAGCCTCCATTATTGCCTACTCCCTCGTTCAATTACTAGATTACCTCATCGCTAGTGGCTTTGATGTCGCTAATCTACGTGGTCTTGATAGTGAACTAGCCAACTATCTGGTCAATCACAACGACATTATCGCGATTTCTATCGTCCAAGAATCACAAACATTAGTGAACGCTGGTGCTCAATTCGATGAGTTGCAACTCAACACCCATTTATTTCCACTCAATAACCACGACACCATCGCCTTAACCATATCATCGGACAAGAATCTCGTTGCCACTCTCCTTAAAGAGAACTTGCTCGATATGTTATCCATATTGGTTGCCTCTTTGCTAGTCGTTACTGAAGTGATTCTTTTCCTTTGTAACTATATGATCATGTCACCGTGGCACCAATTAAAACAGTTAGTTGCTCGGCTCAGTAAAGGCTTTACAGACACAACAGCTAAGGTCACAAGCCGCGATGAAATCAGCTCGCTGCTTGCAAAAATCAACCGAACAACTCTAACAGAAAACACCTCACAAACATCGATAATTGAACATCAGAACTATCGTTTTGTCCGCCTGCCCTTATTTTTGTTTGTCTTTGCCGAGGCGGCATCTCTCTCTTTCTTTCCCAACTATGTCTCGACCTTAGTGATGGATGTCTCTTGGATACCATTAAGTATGCAAGCGAGTTTTCCTATCTCGTTATTCATGTTGGTCTGGGCGATTTCTCTACCCTTTGCAGGATACTGGTCAGATAAATTGGGACGACGTCAGGCGCTAATTATCGGTGGTTTGGTTATCACAGTTGGCATGGTTTCCACCAGTTTGTGCAATACATTATCTGCGATGCTTCTCAGCAGAACGATTACCGCATTAGGCTATGGATTAGTGTTTATTTCAGCACAAGGTTTTGTCAGTGACTATACCGACAATTCAAATAGAACCAAAGGTATGGCGACGTTCTTGTCTTCGTTCTTCTCGGGCTCCTTGTGCGGAGCAGCTATAGGAGGCTTGCTTGCTGACCGTATTGGATATAGTGGCACCTTCTTCTTAGCTTCGGGGATCAGCATCGTTGGCGTGTTGTTAGTTTGGCGCTTCTTCGAACAAGGCGACAATAACCAGTCTTCAGTGCCAATTAAGCTATCCGACTTCAGTGATCTATTGAGCAATAAACACTTTGCTCTTATAAGCTTTTGCAGCGCTATTCCAGCCAAAGTAGTTCTTACCGGCTTTCTCTATTATTTATGCCCCGTTTATCTGCAGCATCTTGGCGAGAGCAATGCCATGTCCGGACGTATTTTGATGATCTATGGGTTAGCCATTGTGGTTATCTCGCCCTTAACCGCGATATGGATAGACAGATTTAAAAACAAACTTGTCTTCGTAGTGATTGGCGGACTGTTGTCCTCATTTGCTTTGCTCAACATCTATTACTTTAATGGTACCCTTGGATTGCTAGTTGTTGTTCTCGTTGTTGGTGTAGCTCACAGCATCGGTATTTCACCACAGATCCCTTTGGTGATGAGTCTAATGAAAGTCTCCACCAGTGAACGGGGAAAAGCGATTGGTATTTTTAGACTTACAGAGAGGATCGGTAATGTGACAGGCCCTATTTTAACTGGAGCATTGCTTGGCATTTATGGGTTTATTAACACCGTAATGATCCTAGGCGGACTGCTATTTGTCAGCACTATAAGCCTTGTATTGGTGTATTACTTTTGGCAAAAGAAAGACAAAATATTTAGTGACGTTGAAGGAGCTTCCGCATGATTAAATCGCTTCAATCCATCGTCTTAATCGTAACTTTGCTGCTGACGTCGATAGTCTCGGCAAATGAAGATAGTCCTAACTCTAACTTGCAGGACTCCAAACATGTCGTCATGCTGCTTTGGCGAGGAGTGACTCAAGCAGAGCAAGGGTTTGTTGATGAAATGAATAAGAATGATAGCGTCCGAATCACTATTTTGGATGCGGATAAGAACCGAGAAACTTTAGCAAAGCACATCGACTCCCTTGAAGGTCTTAGACCTGATCTTGTTTATACCTTTGGGACCACCATTACCTTGTCACTTTTGGGTAGCACTAATGCCCCTACAAAGTTTAATAGTAGCGGTGAAATACCGGTTGTTTTTAATATTGTGAGCGACCCTATTGGCTCAAAAATAGTAGATAGTGTGGATAGTTCACAAAGAGCCCAAAACTATACTGGGGTTAGCCATATTGTCCCCTATGAAGTGCAGCTTAACGTCATCAAAGAACTGGGAGACATCCGTACTGTTGGTATTTTGTTTAACCCTTTAGAAAACAATTCGCAAATAGCCGCGAACACTTTACTGGCCGTCGCGACACAAAACGGTATTAACGTCAAACGCTACCCAGTCCAGAAAACGACTAACGGAATAGAAAAGGCCAATATTCAATCTTTGGTCGTCGAAATGAAGAACGACGACGTGGATTTAGTGTACCTACCGGCAGACTCGCTACTGATATCGAATGCTAAAGTAATTACTGATATTGTTCATAGTGCGGGGCTACCTACTTTCTCAGCCACAGAATCACCAATACGCAATAGCGGTGCGCTTGTTGGTGTTGTTAGCCGCTATTATTATGCTGGTCAATTTGCGGCCTTTAAAGCACAGCAAATACTCACCGAAGACACTTTTGCTGGAGATATACCCATTGAAACGCTCCAACAGTTTTCCTATATCGTTAATGCCGATACCGCAAATCTAATTGGGTATTTCCCTCCCGTTTCTATGTTGAAAATTTCAGAGTTAGTAAGGAATAAGGATGTTCTTGAAACCCCATAACAAGACAAGTTATCTATCATTTTCAAGGCGATGTACTTTGTTGCTCGCTAGCACCATAGTTACATATGGTGCTACGGCTAATACGATAGGTCCATCTAGGTTGATGTTAACAACCCAAGACTGGCCTCCCTATCAATATTATGAACACGCCGAGATGAAAGGTGTTGCGATTACTACAGTGAAGTGCGCACTTGGTTCAATGGGTCAACCATACCAATTTACTATGACCAGTTGGTCTGATGCCCAAATGCGAGTCCAAAATGGCAATCAGCATGGTTTTTTTGTCGCGACCGAAACTCTGGAGCGAAATGAGTATGCAGCAGTTTCAACCCCTATCGCCGAACAGAAGATTAACTGGTACTTCGGGGCTGGTGTCGATCCCAAGATCACCGAATTAAATAAACTCAACCTCAAATTTTCTGCAAAATTTGGGTCAAACAAGTGGTTTTGGCTTAAAAGACAGGGATTTAACGTAGTGAAGCAGCCAAGAGATGCTAAAGTTTTATTAAAGCTGTTAAAACAACGTGAAATCGACATTGCACTTGAAGACCAACTGGTTTTTGAAAATGAGTTAGACGTAGCTGGATTGTCCAAAGACTACTTTCGCTCACAGCATATGGAAACAAAAAAGATGGGAGTCTACTTTTCAAATCGATTCCTCAACGAATACTCTGGGTTCTTAACAAGCTTTAATCGCGCAGTGGAAAAGTGTAAGGGGTAACCATGGCCATTAGTATTCATTTAGTGTCAATTCCGGAGCAGGAAGCCGTCGCGTCCCGAATTGTCCACCTTCCAGAGGAAGGTGGTGTGATTGGCCGCAGCCCAGATTGTGATGTAGTTCTGCCAGATCACTCCAGTCGAATATCGCGTAAACATGCTGCCATCACTCTCACCAGTGACGGTTACTTTATTCAAGACCTAAGTCGCAATGGCATTAATCTCAATGATAAATCGGTACAAGGTGGACTTCAGCTACCTATTAGCGATGGCGATATCATTGCAATAGCAGATTACAGCCTTCTCGTCAGCACATTGACGGCTTCGAAAGCGGCTGTGGTCAATAAGGAAGTCGATGTTGATACCCTTAGTTTCAACATCGACGCCAGCGATGATGTTGATTTTCTTGAAACCAGCACACTCAGTTCAATACAAGTCGACCCTATGACCAACGATTTTTCTACCCAAAACGTACTGGCCGATGACCCATTTTCATCGGATCCTTTTGACGGGTTTGAACAGGAAGAGATTTCTCGATTTGAAGAGCCAATAAACAACGTCCAACACGTCAACTTTAGCGAAGAATCAGCGCCCTCTTCGACCATTGAATTCGTTCCTATGAATAGAGAAAACGATGACATCACCTCCTCGTTACAGCAGCTCATAGCGCTATCAAAAGAAAACCAAAGCCTGTTGCAAAACCCATCATTTCAACACGACCAACTTTTTACTGCCTTGGAACAGACCATAGAACAATTTTTAGATGAGTTCTGCCCTGAGCAACTGGAGTCTCAGTTTAATGAATATGTAGGCAACAGCCTGTTTGTTAACAAAGAAAAGCGTTACTGGCGCATTTATAGAAAGACCTTTGAGCGCAGACAGAAAAATGGCGATTTTCGCCGCCAATTTAAGGCGCTGTTTATCGAAAATATGCAGCGTGGAGGAGAAGACTGATGCGGTTTTCAATGCTAGCGACCGCTTTGTTTGTACTCAGCATTACAGCATGTTCTTCCGACCCTGTCCCAGTGACCACGGCCTATAGCATGACTGTTAATGCGGACGATACCATTAACATATATCAATCTGACTCGGCCAACCCTGTCGTGGTCAGATTATATCAACTCGCAAGTAAAGAGAGCTTCGAACAAAGCAGTTTTATTACTCTGTATAACACCGACCTCCAAGCGTTAGGAAGTAGCCTGGTGGTCAAACAAGTTTTACCGTCAGTGATGCCTGATAGTAACCAAACTATCTCACTAGATATCAACAAAAATACCCAGTACATCGCCGCATTAGTGGAGTATGCCAACTACCGTGAAAGCAATGGAAAAGCAGTAACTGCTGTACCCACTGATGGTGAAAGTAGCATCGCGCTTAGACTATCTGGACTTAATGTAGAGCTTGACATCGTCGCTCCTGAGTCTAGTTGGTGGCAGATATTCTGATAGAACGATAAAAAGGATTTTTCGTGGACGCGCATAAGAAAGTAGTATGGAAAGAAGGCATGTTTATTGCCCCTCAACATTTTCAACAGCAGGATAGATTTGTCCAAAACTATGTCAGACAAAACGTCGACACACTCTCTCATTTTGCCCCATTTTTTGGTTTGACGGAGCTCTCTATTAACACAGACCTGTTAAAGATTGGAAAGTTAGCCATCACCCAATGCTCTGGGATTTTCCCCGACGGCACTCAGTTTAACACCGTCAAAGAAGTCGCCATAAATATCCCTGTTGGTACTGTCGATAACACTATATATCTTGCTCTACCTTTAGCTCTGCAGGGCAATAACGATTATTGTGAGGATGAGAGTGGGACAAGCCGTTATGTCACCAAGTCCATCAATGTATTTGACTCAGCGACTCATGAAAACACCAGCCTTGAAGTAGATGTCGCAAGATTAAACGTTCAACTTCTCTCTGACCACGATGATCACTCAGGTCACTCATTGATTCCTGTTGCTCGTATACTTGAATGTACTGAGGCTGGCGAGGTCATTTTAGACCGAGCATTTATCGCTGCGTGCCTTCACTACGGAGCTTCACGTTATTTGACGGATAAAGTTAAAGAAACTCACGCCTTATTGGTCAGTCGGACGCAGAACTTGTTTAAGCGCATTCAAGCAGGTCAAAGTCAAAAAAGTGACCAGTCGTTAATGCTTGACTACCTATGGCTACAGACTTTGAATAGTTGGATGCCTTGGTTTGATTTGACATCACAAAATGAGCGATATAGCACTTATGACTTGTACGTGCACCTCAATCGTTTTCGAGCTGAGTTAATGGCATTGAGCCCTGAACTCGCTCCAGAAGCTAGCGCGCTAAAAGTCGATAAGTTGTACAGTAACTTCAGTCCACTTTTTGCCGATTTACGTAACCTCTTGACGCTTGTTCAACAAGACTCAGTAATAGAGTTTACTTGGGATACTGCACTATTTGAGAAACGCCGACTACTCCGAACCATTATTAAAGACCCATTATCTGTCCAATCAAGACGCTTTGTACTCAGTGTGACCTCTTCATTGTCAGCAGGTGAACTCAGTGACACCTTCATAGCAGCGGCGAAATTAAGCAGTAATACCCGTATTGTTGAATTGGTTCGCAACTCTCTCTCGGGTATCAGCCTCACAGCTCTTCCTGTTGCACCAAGCGAACTTAAACCGGTTCAAGGTACTACCTATTTTGAACTCAATACTTCAGACCCTATGTGGCAAGAGATGCTAACTATGAGGGATGCCTTGGCACTTCACGTCGATACTCGTGTGCCTGATCTTGAAGTACACTTATATGCGCTGAGGTAATCCATGCTCGACTATTTGGATGAAGAGACCGTCATTTGGGAACAAGACCCAAAAAAGAAACTATCAGAAGTTAATTCTGATAAGCCTGCGGTATTTCGAACACCAGATGCTACACAAATGGAGTTTCTTAAGCACTTCGACAAATCAGAAAATCAGCTTATCAATATCAGTGCTGAGCTCTTGGCGGTGACATTAAAAATCGACAGTATTCCCGAACCAGACGATATCGCCGAGTTAAGAGAACAATTGGTAGCGAGGATTAGTGACCTCAAGGATAAGGGGAGTCACCTCAATTATCCCGTAGCTGTCATTGATAAGTTGTGCTTCTTATTTGCCGTAGTTCTTGACGAATTTATCGTCTACACCGACTGGGGGGAAAAACGCGGTTGGGAAAACAAAACACTTCTCAGTGAGCTGTTTGGAATGAGAAATGGTGGGGAGCTGTTCTTCTCCGTAGCAGATAAGGCTGCGAGACAACCCAATAAAATGATCGACCTTATCGAGATCATCTATCTTTTCTTGAGTATTGGATTCAAAGGGCAGTATCACTCACAAGGTTCTGAGCAGCTTAAACGCTTTATCCACCAGCTAGAACAAATATTAAGTCAATACCGCCAATCAACTCGCATTCATTGCCAAACTCGCGTGACTCACCCTAAAGTTCGTCGTCCTAGCCGCAAAAAGCGCTATGCCGTTATCAGCTTACTGTTCGCTACACTTATCGGCTCAACGCTAGCCCTCACCTACTTCTGGTACAGTAAAACTCTACCACAACGCTCTCGAGATTTTACTTATCTGCCAGATTTCAGCCAGCGATATATTCTGTCCGGACAAGTTAACGATATTGTGTTTATTTCGAGCGATAGCGACCTTTCGTCCCCTCCTATTAGAGGAAGCCGAGTAGAAGCTCAACAGAGTCCACGTGTTGCCGCCTCTCCAATTAATAGTGACTCTAAACTCTGGTTAGTTCAGCTCGCTACCTTCTCGAATGAACAAAATGCACAGCTGTTTATCGAGCGTTTGAGCGCTAGCAAGTACGAGCCCCGAGTCGATAGTTACAAACAGTATTTTAGAGTAGTAGTCGATGTTGATGATCGTTCACAAGCGATTGAAACCCAGAAATGGCTCAAAGATAATCAAAATATCGATTCAATTGTGATCAAGACAAACAAACAACAATAACGATCTAAAGACAGTTTTCAGGGAAGAAAATAGACATGGCAGATGGAAAAAAACAGAAGACAACAGCGAAGCCATTAATCAGCGGTATTTCCTCCGGATTTTTGCTTTGTATATTACTGTTGGTAACTGTGTGGTTTACGCCAGCACTTAAGGCCTACCTCGTCATAGCGATTGCTTTTTGCATCATTCTATCTGGCATCCTCGGTTTCTTCATCTATTGGTTGAGCCGAAAGAACAATAAACTTAACGACCCTGATGAGAATAAAAAGAAAGAGCTTATTGCTAGACGATGTCAGTTGCTACAAAAGCACTTTCAAAACGTTCTTAAAGTTCAGAAAACAAACAAGAGACTACAGAGTCGTTATGATTTGCCCGTCTATCTTTGGTTCAGTGACAAACCGCAAAACGATTTCAATGTCATTACTCAAATGGGCTATGAAGCTTACCAAGTAGACGAGTTTGGCAATGATATCGAGTTCCCTATTCTTTTCTGGCTCAGCGAACACTCTTTGGTTATATCGGTTAGCCAAGGAGAGGACCAACACCCGGAATACCTCAAGACACTCTACAACTGCTTGAAAAAATGGCGTCCTAGACAGGCCCTTAACGGGTTACTGCTAGCAACCAATGCTGACGCATTACTAGGGCAAAAAGAAGCCATAAAAATGAGAGCGGATCAGATAAAAGCCGATTTAACGCGATTGAATCGAACCTTTGGTTTGTCTATTCCGGTGTACAGCATTATCACTCACAGCAGCAGCATCAGTGACTTCTGCCAATACTTCTCTGGTTTTGAAGACGCAAGGCGTGAAGACGCATTTGGCTCTATGATGCCATTTAGAGAACACGGTGGTATTGACGCAGACTGGTATGATCACGCTTATGACGCCTTGATAGGTCAACTGATTGCCAATATGACAAGTGCCCTCTCAGGGCAGCTCAACCTAGACTACCGCAAGTCTATCGCTGCGGCTCCACTTCAATTTGGACTGTTAAAACAAAACTTGTGGCTACAATTAAACCGTATATTTGGCGTCAATCAACTGGGTGATGGCTTGATGTTCCGTGGCTTTTTCTTCACTCATGAAGGAAGTGACAGTAAGAACGTCGATGCACTTGCCGCAACAATCAGCAACGACTTAGGTCACGAGTTCTATCATCCAAAATCTAGTCAGCCAGTTAAGCAAGTACTTTTTGCCCAGCATCTTATGACTCATGCTTTAATCCCTGAACATATGCTTGTGGGAGTAAATAAGAAGAAAGAAAACTGGTTGCTGACCATGCAAACCACTTATACGCTTCTGTGCGCCTTATTATTAATTGCAATACTTGCAATCATCAAATTGGATTTCGACTTCCAAAGCCTGCGGGAAGCTCGCGCTGATGCTCTTCTGGAACGCTACAAAGAAGCAATAACCGCGTCACCTTATGACGTGGAAAATCTTGCAGACAATATTCCTAACCTTTATTCACTCCGTAAGATCTACGAACTTTATAATAAGCCAGAACCTTGGTACGTGTTACCGTTCATGCCTTCTTACACTATTAAGCCAGAGGTTGAACTAGCCTATATCACTGAATTACAAGCCGTGTTGATGCCGTCTTTAGAAAAGTCTTTGGCCAATGACTTGTTCGTATACGTTAATCTTGAAGAGCAAGCGACAACACTTTCATTACTCAATAGTTATCGTCTGCTATTTACTCCTAACAAGAACAATACAGAGGAACTAAGAGCCTATTTTGTTCAATCTCTGGAGGATCAAGGAGTAGGTACAACGAGTACTCTCAATCAATTGACCAGTTTACTTGATGATGCCTTCGCCAATCATTTGATACCTGAAGAATCTAATACTGATTTAGAGCAACTGGCTCGTAAAGTCATTAATCAAACAGGTATTGAAACGCTGCTTTATCAACATATTAAGAGCCAAACTAAATACGCCAATCGAATAGATATTCGCTCAGAGCTTGGTAGCAACTACTCTCAAGTCTACTCATTCTCTTCTGGCTTTGTAGGCTATCTTGTTCCCCATATCTTTACCCCGAGTGGATTTACCGAGTTAGATCTTTCCGTAGATTCCCCTATTATCAAGGAAGCTTTATCAGCCTACGCGGGTGTTGCTGGCGAAGCACCGAGCGCATTGGAAATGTATCGGATTAGTAGAGACCTACGCCAACTCTATAAAAATGATTACATCAACTATTGGAAAGACTTCACCAATAACATCGTCGTCAATCCGGTTAAAGATGATACTGAACTCAGTCGCCTTCTGACATTATTGACCAACGCGGGAGATAACCCGATCCAAAATTATTATAATACGATCAGTAAATATACGACGATAAACATAGAGCCAGTAGAACCAGCGAAAGACGAGAAAGCGGCCGAAAAAGAACAGACACCGATTGACCAAGACCAAATGGAGGCAATGAGACTGATTAATGTCAGTTTTTCCGACTTTCATAGCTATGTCAGTTCGGTAAACGATGCACCAAAACCAGTAGACCAATGGCTAGCTGCAGTCAAAGCCGCGAAAGCTTATCTTGATACTTTTTATCAAGCTGAGGATGCTCGCAAACTCGCCTATGACACGTTAGCAAAGCCATTACAAAGTTCCAACCCGATAGCCGCTATACAACTCATCGCCTCAACTCAACCCACTATGACTAAGAATTTGTCTGATGCGATTACTCAACTTAGCAATGATGCTGTGTTATCACTGGCGCATCAGCATTTGAACCTGCAGTGGAAAAACTCAGTACTAACCACATTCCAGTCGAGCTTAGCCAGTTACTACCCATTCAGCAAAAATGCAGAAACTGACGCAAGTGTTGCTGATGTAAAAGCGTTCTTTTCTTCGAGTGGTGCTTTTGAGGCTTTCAATAAAAAATACTTAAACTCATTCTTACAAGGCACTGAAGGAAGTCCTTACCTTCCAGGGCTGCTTCCGCGTTCTGGGTTAGAGATCACACCGGAAGTCTGGGATATGGTTGATGTTGCTAATCAAATACGCAGCGCGCTATTTCTGGCATCACCAGACAATGTTTCGGTTAAGTTCCAAATGAAAGCCTTAACAATGAGTCCAAAAGCGACAGAATTTATGATTTATAGCGATCAACCACTGTTCACCTACCGACATGGGCCAACCCTGTGGAAGTCCATCAGTTGGGATGGAGAGCAACAGGCAGAGGATAACCTTAATATTGAACTTAAAGACAGCGTAACATCGTTATCCCAATCCAATTTCAGTGGTAATTGGAATTGGTTTAAGCTGATCAACTCACAATTGGTTAAGGCGGATAATCAAGGCGCGGAGATTTCCATTGGCAACAAAGGCGAGCAAATTCGTCTTTCGGTGAAGACGCAAGGTCAAGTAAACCCATTTACACCCGATTTTTTTACTCAATTTAAGTTACCTGAAAATATCTAACGATGTTTCGAATTGAGTTTAGACATGATCAACAAGGGCTATCACTCATAGCATCAGTCCTTGAAGTTCAACCTGAAAATATTGAATGGCATTCAGACCATGTTTTTGAGTGCCACTCAACAAAGTTCGGTCATTTGAGAGGCCGTTTAGGTCGAGGCATAACCGCTAAAAAACAGCTACAACTTGAAGCCGAACTAACTGCGCTCATTTCCCCACTAGATGTGTCACCGCGGCAGTCTCTGACCTCTTTAGATGAGACTCATTTACTCCTAAATACTTGGATAGAAGGTGAAACATTGAGTCAACTCGCGCGAAGCAATACACCACCTGTAAGTTGGCATCATGATATTGAACAGCAAATCCTAGCTTTACATCGTGCTGGTTACGTACACGGTGATATCAAGCCCAGTAATATCGTCATTGGACCTGATGGACACGCTACGCTAATTGATCTTTCAATGGCTATTAAAATTGGCAGTTCATTGAAAACACTGCCTTTTCGCCACTACTCACCGTCATACTCTCCACCACAGCAAATAGACGCGGTCGGTAACATAGAGCCTATATTGGATTGGTATGCCTTAGCTATCAGTTACTGTGCCACTCATCGTGCACATCCTTACGAGGGCTTAGATATCACTCAGCATCAAACAAGCAAAAAGTTGACGTTTTTTTCACACTGCCGGACCAGTTATCAGAGAATTATTACTCACACACTAGCTGAGTTTCAGAAAGAAAAGCAAAATTCGTGTCATATCACATACTGGATGGACCATTAAAGCCGATTACTCATATATAATTCGTGACAATTGAGTTTAATCTAAGAGTATTATGTTTCTAGCTCCTTACGTTTCTACTAACAACGAACAATTCGAGTTCACACGCCAACAAGCAAGCCACTTTGCGAAAAAAGTAGCGGGCGACTTTAACCCTATCCATGACGAAGACAACAAGCGTTTCTGTGTTCCTGGCGATCTACTGTTTGCAGTATTACTGCAAAAAGAAGGAATCAGTCAGAAAATGCGCTTTGATTTCTCAGGAATGGTCAGCGATGGCGTAGCTCTAAACGTTGTAGAAAAGGGCGAAACAGAAAGTACTGTTGTCGATCAAACTGGCAAAGAATACCTTCAGATGACTCACGATGGTGAGATAAGCCACAACCAAGAGTTTATCGAACACGTAGTCACTAACTACGTTCAGTTCTCTGGTATGAATTTCCCTCACATCATGGTTCCGCTCATGCAAGAGCAACAGATGATGATTAACTGCCAGCGCCCTCTAGTTATTTACGAGAGCATGGAAGTGGAATTTGAACACCTGAACCTCACCCATCCTGAAGTCGAGTTTACTGGCGCGACTTTTGATGTAGAGGGTAAGCGCGGTGTGGTTACGTTGAACTTTGCGTTTAAAGAAGATGGGATTGTTGTGGGCAAAGGCATTAAGCGAATGGTTGCAAGTGGTCTTAAACCTTATGACAACGATGCCGTTGATGACCTAGTATCACGTTTCAACGAAAGAAAGACCTATTTTCTCGAGCAGTTTAACAACGCGGCCTAATCAAAAGTAAAAATGAACATTCAAAGCCTCGACTTATGTCGAGGCTTTTTGGTTTGTTATGCACGCATTTTTCACTAGTTGAGCGTTATAGAAGCCGATTGAATATCTCGGTATTGCTTTAAGCTATCGAAATAGTAATGTGCTTTCTGCACATGCTCGAGTTCTAGCATCCAAGTGGCGTTTCTTTGGCAGCAACAAAACTTAGCGATTTTGTCGAGCAGTGCATTGCTTTGTTTGTCCAATACTTCTCTGACACTATGTATCAGGGAAGTTTGTTCAATTGAAAGGAATTGAAAGGTAGCATGAGCATTGTTTAGTACACCAAACGCTTGGTGTTGCTTACCTAATTGATTAAAAATAGCAGACTGTGATACCGCCGCGTCATAAAAACCGGTCAACATGCAGGCAAACTGGCAAGGCTTTATACTTGCATCATCAAGAGCAGCATAAATATGTTGAGGAAGGTGGTGCAAAACTTCATCAAAAAGATGGTAAGCCTCTGGCCAATGACCTTGTTCTACTAATTGTTCTGCTTTTAAAAAACGATTCCAACACGCCTCAATATTCATCGCTAAATAGTTCCAGTCCACAATACCGACAACCATTTAAATGCAAATTAGAATCAATTGCAAATAAATATCATTTGCAACTCTATATCCAACGCCTTACTTTCGCTTTATACGAAAGATAATCATCACCAAATATTTTTTCCAACGCCCGCTCCTCGGGTTTAATCTGAAAACGGTTCATATACGGTATAAAAAACATCGACAAGAACAGGCTCAACCCATCTTCTAACCAGAAGCCCCAAGACAATAACAACGTAAATAAAGCAACATACATCGGGTTTCGAGTTTTCGAAAAAATACCAGTGTCAACCACACTGCTTGCTTTAGTCGGCTTAGTCGGGTCAACCGTTGTTTTAGCCTTCTTAAACTCAAGCACGCCTGAAATACCCATGTAACCACTAAAAACAAACAGTGCTGTAACCCAAATCGACTTAAGTGGAATATGCATATATAGCCAACCGTTATCAATAGCAGCTAGTGCATACATCGAAACGGCAAACAGGATAAACAGCAGTACTGGGGGGATTTTTAGTTCAAGCGCTTTCATTGATTATTCCTTTATCAATAATAGAAGCGCCCCAATCTGGGGCGCTTCATAAAGTTAGTTCAGTAGTTGTAGCAGAGCCTGTACAGGATGCTTGACCTTCACATCTTCAAACCTTTTTACCTGACTTCGACACGAATAACCTGTGACTAGGCAGCGCTCTTTTGGCAACTTGTCTAGATTTGGCTGCCAACTTAAGCCATAAATATCTTTCGACATTTGCAACTTGTCTGATTCATGCCCAAACGTTCCTGCCATACCACAACAGCCTACAGGTACTGTTGTTAGTCGACCGCCGAAATGATGGAAAATAGCGCCCCACTCTTTTTCCGCATTAGGCATCTTGGTTTTCTCTGTACAATGTGCAAACAAATACCAATCTGCTTCATCCACCATCTCAAGAGCGTCTTTATCTTGTACCAGAGGCATGAGCCACTCATGAGCGGTTAACACATTAAATGTCCCACGTTCCTCTTTAAGAATCTCTACATATTCATCGCGGTAGCACAACACTAGGGCGGGATCGACTCCAACCAATGGAATATTCAACTGAGACACCTGTGTTAAGAAATCCGCCGTTGATTTTGCCCCTTTTGCAAACTGACTTAAAAACCCTTTAATGTGAGCTGCTTTGCCATTGGGCTTAAAAGGTAACAACACCGGTTTCTTACCCATTTTGAGTATTAGTTTGGCAAAATCTTCGACCACTTCAGCATCGTAGAAACTAGTAAAAGGATCTTGGACGATGCATACATAGTCACTGCGTTGACCCGCAGGAATGGCCTGTAACTGCTCCAGGCTAAACTGAGCAACAGGTTGCGACTTCAAACGTTGTTTGAGAGTAGGAACAGAAAGAAGCGGCGCGTCAATGTAGCCAACTGTTTTCTCGGTGAGCGTCTGAACAACTCTCTGGTTCAATCCAAAATTGACCACCTTGGGGAATTTGGCCATATATGGCAATAGTGTCTCGATATTTGCCACTAGATAATCTTTAGCAGGTCTTTGATATCTCGAGTAATAAAGGTTTAGGAATCGAGCTCTGAAGCTTGGTACATCAACCTTTATTGGACATTGGCTAGCACACGCTTTGCAAGCGAGGCAGCCATTCATGGCGTCATATACTTCGTGGGAAAAATCATATTCATGACGTTTATTAAACGTGTTCCGCCACTTCTCAATTAACCCTTTCGCACTATTTGAGCGATTAATATTGGTCTCTAACTCAAGAACATCGAAGCCCTGTTCCGATAGCTGTCTTAACCACTCGCGCACTAAGCCAGCCCTACCCTTTGGTGAATGACGTCGGTCTGCGGTTACTTTCATCGAAGGGCACATAGGTGAAGCGGTGTCATAGTTAAAGCACAGACCATTACCGTTACATTCCATTGCTTGGGCAAAACTATCACGAACTTCAATCGGGATCTGTCTGTCGTATGTTCCTCGCTTGGTATCCGAGACTTTAACGAGCTCATCCGTACTCTCTAACGGAGTACATATCTTACCGGGATTCATTTTGTTCAACGGGTCACACGCGGCTTTAATGCGTCTGAGTTCATTAAACAGTTGCTCACCGAAGAAATCAGGGCCATATTCAGAACGGAAACCTTTACCGTGCTCCCCCCACATAAGGCCGCCGTACTTGGCGACAAGCTTGACGACTTCATCTGAGATTTGATGCATTAACGACTCTTGTTCGGGGTCGCACATATCAAGTGCAGGTCTTACATGAAGCACACCTGCATCCACGTGACCAAACATGCCATAGTTCAACCCGTGTCCATCGAGTAAATCGCGAAACTCGGCAATAAAGTCAGCCAAGTTCTCCGGGGGCACACAAGTATCCTCTGCAAACGCAATAGGTTTCGCGCTGCCTTTCACGGCACCCAAGAGGCCAACAGCTTTCTTTCGCATATTGTAAATGCGTCCAAGACTAGCAACGTCACTGGTCACTTGGTAACCAATGATACCGTCCTGCTCTGTCTTCAGTTTCTCATCTAGACTCTTAGTTAAAGCCGCTACCGCTTGAGTCACTTCTTCTTCATCTTGCCCCGCGTACTCAACCATATTGATACCCTGCATTTCTTTGCCTGGCACATCACTAATAAGGTCGCTCACTGTATGCCAAACAATATCCTGCTTGGCCAGATTCAATACGCGTGAATCAACTGTTTCCACAGATAATGCATTTGCTTCAACCATGAAGGGAGCATTTCTCAATGCAGCATCAAAACTGTTGTACTTGACGTTGATGAGAGTACGAGCTTTAGGGATCGGCGTAAGATTCAGCTTAGCTTCAGTGATAAAGGCCAGTGAACCTTCTGCACCACAGAGAATTCGCGTAGCATTGAAACTCTCTGTCTTTGGGTCATAAGCGTTTTTTAGATCATAGCCGGTTAAGAAGCGATTTAATGGTGGAAACTTTTCGTCAATCAGTACTCGGTTTTGCTTACATACCTGTTCAGCAATCTGTAATGCATTGGCAGCGAAACTGTCTTGCTCTAGCTGATTCAATGAACCGTCACTTTCCAAAAGTGAACCGTCAGCAAACACCGCTTGCAGAGATAGCACGTGATCCGATGTCTTACCGTACTTTAATGAGCCCTGACCGGACGCATCGGTATTGACCATTCCACCCAGCGTCGCGCGATTACTGGTAGAAAGATCTGGGGAAAAGAAGAAACCATAAGGACGCACGGCATCATTTAGCGCATCCTTTACAATACCAGTTTGAACTCTTACCCACCCTTCTTGTTCATTAATCTCAAGGACCTGGTTCATATGTCGGGATAAATCGACAACAATGCCTGACGTCAAGGACTGTCCGTTAGTCCCTGTACCGCCGCCTCTCGGAGAAAACGCAATAGCCGCGAATTTTTCTTGATTAGCAAGTTTACCTATAAGCTGTACATCTGCCGTTGTTTTTGGATGCACTACCGCTTGCGGCAATTTTTGGTAAACGCTGTTGTCCGTTGCAACGGCAAGGCGACTCGAATATTGAGTTTCGATATCCCCGGTAAACCCTTCAGCCTCAAGCTGTTTCAGATAAACCAGTACGGTGGGGTTAATGTCGGTTTGAGAGTGTAATCTTGGTAACATTTAGCTTCCTGCCCCTAATTCTGCTGATCCGCTCAGCAAAGGAGTGTATGTAAAATAAAAAGTTCACCTACTTAGTCGCATGGTCGTTTAAATAAACGCGTTTTAATTATTGTACGTAGCTGAAACCGAATAGATTTTATAGGTATTGGACACTTTACAACAATTAAAAATGTGATCAAATCGGAAAGTCATAGCGATTGACTATGGTTTATGCCTTTTCAAGAGGTTTGCTTCGTGACACACTCCTTTAACCACGGAAGAAATGATTAAACGAAGTAATCAATAATGAAAAAAACCAAAGTAATCACCACCGAAGATATTCTGTTAAAACTCTGCCAGTCCGTTTCAACTGTTTTGACCTCTGCGACACAATCAAGTGTGACATACTCAGCAATGGTTCAGAAAATCACCAAAACCACGTTAAAACCTGACTTTGGCTGCTTCGTCCTCTTTGATGGCGGTTTCTCGGGTTTAGTGGTTATTAATTTCACTTCACAAGCAGCACTTGAAGTTTACAGTAATTATATGCGTCACATGGGTATGCCTGAGGAAGAGCTCGCAATTCACCACAATGCAGATGAAGTTGGCGATGTCCTCGGCGAACTCATGAATCAGCTTGTTGGCGACTTCACCAATAAAGTTCGCAAAGAACTACAGACCAACATTACCCAAAACCAACCGAAAATGTTGTCGATCAACAAGCAAGTGGTTCTGTCAGTCGACACAAACTTAGAACGACCTCAAGCCCGTCGAGTTACCTTCTCTACAGCTAATAACAATATTTTTTATCTTGAGTTTGCTATGGACAAAACCGAGTTTATTCAAATGGAAGAGTTTGAGATTCAACCAGATGAGTGCCCAGATACCATTATTGAGCAAGCCATCGCAGCCAAAAAACAGCGTACAGACACCAAACCAGAAAACGACAATCAAGATTTGCTCGATGAACTAGGTATTTAAGCGGCGGCTCTACAGATTCTCTTGGGACTCGGGTTACCGCTCTGAGTCCCACCCTACATCTTCTGCCCTTCCCCTTTTAGCTGAAAATCGTTAAAATAGTGCCCTTTTTCTTTCGCGGTACAGAGAACTCAGATTGTCGATGGATAAACAGAAAGCCCTCAAAAAGATTGCTAAGTGCTTAGAATTAGGTAACTCAGCGAACGTCAATGAAGCAGCCAATGCCATAAAAATGGCACACCGCCTCATGCTCAAATACGGCCTAGACAAGGACGATATTGAGTTTATTAAGATGGGTAAAACACAATCGACGCACTTACTGCCTACAACGATAAGTTCTACACTGCTGCGGGTGATCCGGGGCATCAATACCAAATTTGGCGTCGAAGCTGTTTTACTCAACCATAAAGGTCTAAAGCGAGTTGAGTTTATCGGCGAAGCTGACCGTGCCATCTTTGCAGCTTTTGCTTTTGATATCATTTATCGTGAGATGAATGAGCAAACGGGTCAGTTTAGAAATAGCTTCGCAGGTTCTGGTACTTCAAATACAGAAGTGACAAAACGTGTTAATTCATTTGTCTCCGGGTGGATAGAAGGCGCGCTAGAAAAACTGCCTGTTATTGCCCCTGATGATGAATCGGCAAATAAAATTAATAACTATATCGATAAAGAGTTCAAAAACATCGATAGAGAGACATTCAAACAGCAGCTAAGAGAAGCGATGAAAAATATCACCGCTGACTACGAAGTTGGGCTGAAAAAAGGTCGAAAAGTATCGGTTAATCGTCCGATAGACGGCGCTCAAGCACCAAAGATGCTGAAATAGAAAGACCACACAACAAGGAGAGCGATAAATATGAGGATCAACTTGGCAAAGACATGCTCCAAGTTACTGTTTGTTTTTATCGCTCTGTTACTTTCATTCTCCTCTCTCGCCTCCATTGCGCAGCTTGAACAACAGGCACAACTTAACAATGCTGAAGCTCAGTACCGTCTAGGACTGGCATATGAGACTGGTGAAGGTGTTCGCAGAGATCTCAGTTTAGCAGCTCACTGGTATCAACAAGCGAGCGAAAACGGACATCGCGCGGCAACCTATAATTACGCACAAGCACTAGAATATGGACGCGGTATAAAATCCAATCCTGCAAAAGCCGTTTTGCTCTATACGAAGCTCGCCGCTGAAGGCGACCCTTCTACTTATGGAAAAATCGCTCGGCTTTACCGCGATTTTAATATCGACATTGCCAACGAAGATCAAGCCGTGCTTTGGTATGATCTCGCAAGAACCCAATCAACCGAGTTTGACGCCGAATACGCGCTCGCTTTGAAAAAACAATTCGATGCTCATCAGTTAAAGCAAATTGCAGCGCTTAAGCAGCAAGAGCAATCTGTCACAAGTACACAGACGAGCCTAACAACATCTAACTCAGTACCAACTACCCCAAGCATAAACTGGTCATTACACCTAATCTATATCTCAATTCTATTGAGCGCTTGCTTCGCTGCATTGATGTTTTTCAAGAAATTCAATACAGCAAGCCAACACCGCCGCTCATCAATTCAAGAGATGAAAACAAGGCTCTCTCAACAACAAGACCTGATCACTAAGCTCAAATTACAACTTAAGAACGCCGCAAATCTTCAGAAAAGAGCATCATCCACAGCATCTAGTTCAACCACTTCTGCACTTAATGATGCTTACCTTCGTTTTGGCTTCACTCAAGGACAAATTAACAACTTAACACCAAAGCAAGTAAAAGCACGCTATAAGCAGTTGTGTCGTATTTATCACCCTGATGCTCAAGGTAGTGATGATGAAATGAGGCAATTAAACCTTGCTTTCAAAGCCATCGTGGAGCATCTAAAAGCCACACAAAAGATCCATTGATATACCAATTTCTCAGAAAATCGCGATCTTGAAAAACATTTGAAACAAATTAAGAAACATTTATTTAACATTGCATGCAATTTTATGTCATAATACGTCCCGATAATAACACCCGTACAAATAAGGGTGGGGAGTAAAAATGCATACATTCACTATCGAAGGTTTCTGTGATTGGTGCCAAACGCCAAGTTTTGTGACCAAGCATGAGTATATAGACGGTCTATGTCACCACTCATGTGAAAAGTGTCTGAGTTTCGCCATTATGGACGTTAAGCAGTTCAATCAAGCAGAAATCGAATTTAGAAACCGATCGTCAGCTCAATCCTAAAGGAACCGCGCCTCTCTTAGAGAGGCGTTTTTGTTTCTCAATATCCTTATCTATTGTCACCCAGTAAAAAACCATTGCTCTATACAGTGTTCTTATACAGTAGTTGTTAGCTCATACCTGTATAAAACAAAAAAGTATGAGATTGCCGCCCATTCCATTCTAAATTTTAATAATTAAATATCAACAACTTAGGTTTTTTTGTCGTTTTTTTATGCAAAAAGTGCTTGATCTTTTCATGCTCAAAAACTACTGTATACACATACAGCATGTATAAAGGAACAGGGTTATGTTGCTCAACAATACAATTCACTCACAATACAATGTCCCAAACCAATACCGAGTTTTTGATGATCAAGGAACGTCACAACAGCTTCGTCGAATTCAGGATGATGTACTTGAAAAGGTTTCGCAATTGGCTTCTAAGCCACAGTGGATTTTGTTGACAGCAGAATGTCCTCGACCTTCAGTGGGACAAATCATGCATTTTCATAAACTAGGTAACCATATGGTTCAGATGAAGGCTTCATTGCATTTATCGCAGTATCAGGTTGTCAAAAAAGCCATTCGCTCAGGTAACGCGTGTGCTGTTATCGCAAATGGTGAGTTCTCTCTAACAGAACAAAATCAACTTCAAGAATTGGCCGCTGACTATCAATGCGAAGTCATCTTTCTTGGTAAAGACAGTTATTTACATTAATCCAAATTCCGACCACTCGTTAAGTTAATCATGTAATCCCTTTTTTATGACGGTAAGTACTTGTTCAATAGTACTTACCGTATTTTTTATCCTCTCTTTAGGCAACTTATATAAAAATTGCGCAAACGTTTGCTATTTTTCTGGCAGCATAGAATAGTTCTGGTATGATGCGTGCAGCAAAGAGTATTACCACTCCCCATAATCGTCGCACTTTTTACGACACAACATTAGATAGGAATGTCTCCATGAGTCTCGCTGATCAAGTTCTAGCTGTAAACGATGATCTACCAATCCGCACTGATAAGCCTGTTCATAGCGGCAAGGTTCGTTCGGTTTATTGGTTGACCGAAGAGGATAGCCGCCGCCTAATCAAAGACAAAGGCTACGATGTTGCAGAAGATGCACCGTTAGCCATTATGGTTATCAGTGATCGCATTTCTGCCTTTGATTGTATCTGGCGAGGTGAAGGTAACTTAAGGGGCGTTCCTGGCAAAGGCGCCGCACTCAACGCGATTTCTAATCACTGGTTCCAATTGTTTAAGGATAATGGTTTAGCGGATAGCCACATTCTAGATATTCCTCATCCATTTGTCTGGATCGTTCAAAAAGCAAAACCTGTAATGATCGAAGCTATCTGTCGCCAATACATTACCGGTTCTATGTGGCGTGCTTATGAGAAGGGTGAGCGCGAATTCTGCGGTATCACTTTACCTGAAGGCTTAAAGAAAGACTCTAAACTGGATGACGTTCTAATTACTCCTTCAACAAAAGGTATCTTACGTGGTATCCCTGGAGTCCCTGAAGCAGATGATGTAAACATCACACGCGACAACATTAGCGACAACTTTGCAGCGTTTAATTTTACGAACGCAGCCGACATTGATGGCTATGAAAAACTTCTTAAAGAAGGCTTCTCCGTCATCAGTGACGCTTTGGAAGCTATCGATCAAACGTTTGTTGATACCAAATTTGAATTCGGCTACGTTACCGATTCAAAAGGCGAAGAAAAGCTCATCTATATGGACGAGGTTGGAACACCGGATTCTTCCCGCATTTGGGATACTAAAGCGTATCAAGAAGGCGATATTGTTGAGAACTCAAAAGAAGGCTTCCGCCAGTTCCTGCTAAACCACTTCCCTGATCCTGATATCCTTTTAAACAAAGAGCGTATGCCAGAGCGTGAAGCACTTGCAGCCGACAACGAACTTCCCCTATCTGCGCTTATGGATGTTTCCAAAACATATGTTGGTATCGCAGAGAAAATTACTGGTCGCAAGATTGAATTAAGCAGCAATCCAAAGCAAGAAATTATAGACATACTTCGTACCAACTACGACCTCATCGCAGACTAGGTTCCTAGTCGCTGCGCACATCAAAAAAGGGAGCTTAAAGCTCCCTTTTTGGTTACATGGCACAACGTGATCTAGTGAAATTCAGCGATTAATATATCTTCGTTAGGTATCACGACAATTTTCACGTTACCTTTATCTTGAATAAGCTGAATCTGTTCAGATTCTAGTGAGTAAGGCATAACAACCTTAAGACAAGCGATATTTTCTTTGCGAGCGATTTTCATCAGCGCGACCAAATTCGACTCATCACTTCGTCGACTCGATAATGCACTCAGCGCTTTCTCCCAAAGACGGCTATCTGGATCAATATTCTGATTTTTTGTGCTCTCTTTCCACGCTTCACCAAACACTGGCGCTACAGAAGTCAGCGCTTCAAGGAACGTCCATTTTTTACTACAAGATGCACCGAGGAAACTGGTGTAATCAAATTCTACCGGCGATGTTTTCTTGTCACACATAACCACTCCCAATTACAGAATGCTATGCAACTACTATTATTCAAACTTTCTTATATAGCAATAGGATATATAAAAATCATCTTTTATACCCTACTTAGACATCAAAAGGTGATATAAAAATCCAAATAGCAACATAATGTGAACAAAAGTACATCACCACAATGCCACTTGGTTAACTATGTATGGCACATCTATCAATAGCAGCATTCATCCATCTTTTGTTGAGTAAAACATCACAAACTCAACGAAGATCTAACACGCGACTCGCCTTCTTGTACTTTACTTTCCATCCAGACCAAGCAGGCAGTTCTTTGCGTTTAGGATCGTCTTTTCGAGAGCCTGAATGGAAGTGGACGTGTATAAGCTTGCCTTTGCCAAAATACTCGACAGTTAAACGCAGACCACTTAACTGAATGACCAATGGGTACTTAGCTGCAAAATCTGAATACTCCCAATCTGGAACGCCGTTAAACACAAAATCTCGCTCATCAATAAGCTCAAGATCTTCAAATGAACTTACACCGAGCATTGACAGTTGTTCAGCTATCCAAGACTCCAATGATACTTCTTCTACTGGACCGGTTTGGTCAGATAGACCCAGTTCAACATACAGCCTCCAATGCAGCATACGTTCGGTAAGCTGTTCTGCCAACGTGGGAAAGATAGCTCCTTCAATGATCGATTTGGCGATGGCTTTCAAAGCGACATTGCCTTTAGGCGCAATCCTGCGCTCCGCCAGTTTGCGACCTGCATACATCAAATGTTCACAATGCTGAAGACCCTCGTCGGTCTCGATAGTTTCTCCGCTCACCCATTCCCCAACATTAAGTTCTTTGAGCTGAGTGATGTCCACAGGTAAAAGTAATGTGGCCAGTGTCATCGTCTGTTTAACGCCTCGGCCAGGTAAGCTATGAGTGGCTAATACCAGCCCTGCTTCTGTTTTCGGTTTAATTCGATTCTGTCTCCCTAACAGCACTTCGACAAAACCATTACCAAAAGCGTCACGTCGCCGCTCTCTTCTCACATACAGCAAGGCGTTGTTCGCTTGGATAATTTGCTTTATCAATTCATCACGTTGATATCTAGAAGCCACTTCCAGACTCGGCAATTCAAATACACTACGCATCTGCTCCGATAACCCTTGTGCTTCACGCAAACAATCTTGGTCGACCGTCAAGCCTGTGTACTGCTTGCCTCTTACTAGGCCAATAAGAATACTTGCGTCACAACCTAACGGCTCTTCTAGGTCCAGCTTGATCAATAGCTCTTCATTACTGGTGATTTGAAACAGTTTACCTGTCGCACATAGTGCAGCCGTTAGGTCAATCATAGCCTCCTTCAGCGCTCGTGAAGGCATCTTAGTGACCAAATCAGCGTAAATAGTATCAATCGGTAATGGGTATAGCTTTTTTCCATGCTCAGTAATGCCAATATCATCTATCGCACCAAGTTGTAATAACTGCTCTTTGGCGGCTTGAAGTGATTTATCAGGTATCGCATCAATGAATTCGAGATCGTTAAGCGCTAACCCACATGTCGCAGCAGCCAACATAGGCTCGACAATAGATTCACGTTGAAGTTCTGGTGGGGTGACCAGATCAAGAGCAGCATGCTCACCATAAAGACGGATACATGTTCCTGCCATTATTCGTCCTGCTCGGCCAGAACGCTGAGCAGCACTCGCCTTAGAAATATGAGCCAGCATTAACGTGGTTTGTCCGTTACGCTGTACATTTCTTCTTTCTAGTCCTGAATCCACAACAACCGCGATATTAGGAATCGTCAAAGAGGTTTCCGCAACATTTGTTGCAATCACGACCTTGCGCTTATCTTGAACTGACATTGCAACAGAACGCTGTTGCTCAGTCACAGAAGCATGCAGCGGCGCTAGAATAAGGTCATACTGCTCCGCAAGGGGTTTTAGCGAGGATACTACCTGCTGAATTTCCTTTCGCCCGGGAACAAACACCAAGATATCTGCTGCAAGCTCGTCTAACAATGGCTCAATCGCACTTTTAACACGTGTTTCTAGATGCCTTGCATCAGGCAGTTGTCGACTGTCGTTTCGATGGTGCTGAACTGCCACATCAAACACTCTTCCTTGTGCGACCAAGCGCTCGGCATCAAAGTAGTCAGCTAGCTTTTGACCTTCAATGGTAGCCGAAGTAATTACTGTTTTATGAGTTTGATTGCGCTTTAACATCGAAACCAGTAAGTCGGTGTCCCAACGTCGTTCATGAAATTCATCCACAATAACCACATCAAAATTCTTCAGGCAGTCTTCGGCATACCACCTCAAGGCGACACCTGGCGTGACAAACACCACGTTTGACGCCTCGGTATAACAGTTTTCAAGCTTGATTGCATAACCAACGCTTTCTCCAACCTTTTCACCAAGTCCATGCGCCACGAAGTGTGCCAGCGACGTACAGGCAATTCGTCTCGGCTCTACCACCAGTACCCGTCCTTGCTCCATCGACCAAAGAGGCAATCTCGTCGATTTTCCTGAACCCGTTTCAGCTTCAACGATAAGGTGTGATTGTTTCAGGGCTTGTTTAAATTCTTGTTCAATAGAATCAATAGGTAAGAGTGTCATTTTGCTTTGCTATTCAAGGTCATTGTGAAGGAGTATACCCATAGCAGGATTAACATTCGACTCACTTCGCTTTTTACCGCAAACCGAATACAAATAGTTAACATTTCGTCATCGCTTAGAATGTCTAATTGTGTTAAATTAACCCGCAAATTGTTCCCAATCCCAAATGACTGTTCCTAGACAGGTAACCGAATGAACAACAACAAAAGACCGCTCTATATCCCGTACGCGGGCCCTGCACTTCTCAGTACCCCACTTTTGAACAAAGGCAGTGCATTTTCTGCTGAAGAAAGAATGTCCTTTAACCTTGAAGGGCTTCTACCTGAAACAACAGAAACAATTCAAGAACAAGTAGATCGCGCTTACAAGCAATACACCAGCTTTGAAAGCGATATGGATAAACACATTTATCTGCGCAACATCCAAGATACTAACGAAACTTTGTTTTATCGCTTAGTACAAAATCATATCTCTGAAATGATGCCGATTATCTACACGCCGACTGTAGGCGCAGCGTGTGAGAACTTCTCCAACATCTATCGCCGTGGTCGTGGTCTTTTCATTTCTTACCCAAATCGTGATCGTATTGACGATTTGCTAAACAATGCACGTAACCACAACGTAAAAGTAATCGTTGTAACCGATGGCGAGCGTATTCTAGGACTGGGCGACCAAGGGATTGGTGGTATGGGCATTCCTATCGGTAAACTGGCATTGTACACAGCGTGTGGTGGTATCAGCCCAGCTTATACACTGCCTATTGTTCTTGATGTTGGTACGAATAATCCACAACGACTTGCTGATCCAATGTACATGGGCTGGCGCCATCCGCGAATTACTGGTGATGAATACCGAGCGTTTGTAGAAGACTTTATTCAAGCGGTTCAACGTCGCTGGCCAGATGCACTTGTTCAGTTTGAAGACTTTGCACAGAAAAATGCAATGCCATTACTTGAACGTTATAAGGATCGTATTTGCTGTTTCAACGATGATATTCAAGGCACCGCAGCGGTGACCGTAGGCTCTCTACTTGCAGCATGTAAAGCAGCAGGTAGCAAGCTTTCTGAACAGCGAGTTACCTTCTTAGGTGCAGGTTCTGCAGGTTGTGGTATTGCTGAAGCGATCATCGCGCAGATGGTGTCTGAAGGCATCAGTGATGCGCAAGCGCGCTCTCAAGTATTCATGGTTGACCGTTGGGGACTTCTACAAGAAGGCATGCCTAACCTACTCGACTTCCAACAACGTCTGGTACAAAAACACGAACAAACCAAAGAATGGACATCGGAGAACTCAGGCTTCTCATTACATGATGTTATTCGTAATGGTAAACCTACGGTTCTTATTGGTGTGTCAGGTGCGCCTGGTCTATTCAGCAAGGAGATCATCCAAGAGATGCATCAACATTGCGACCGTCCAATCGTATTCCCGCTATCGAACCCAACTAGCCGTGTTGAAGCAACACCAAATGACATCTTACGTTGGACAAATGGCCAGGCACTGGTTGCAACAGGCAGCCCATTCGACCCTGTAGTTGTCGAAGGTAAAACCTACCCTATCGCGCAATGTAACAACAGCTACATCTTCCCTGGTATTGGTCTAGGCGTACTTGCAGCGCAAGCATCACGCGTTACAGACGAAATGTTGATGGAATCAAGTCGTGCGCTCGCAGAGTGTTCTCCTCTTGCACAGAAAGGAGCAGGTCAACTGTTACCGCCACTTGAAGAGATTCATTTAGTGTCTAAGAAAATTGCTTACGCCGTGGCGAAAAAAGCCATTGAACAAGGAGTGGCGAAAGAACGCTCAGATGAAACTCTGCGTGAAGCTATTGACGACAACTTCTGGCAGCCGGTTTACCGTAAATACAAACGTTCAGCATTCTAATCTGAATCGACATCACATTTAGGCTCTTGTTTACAAGAGCCTTTTTTTTGTTTAATAGTCAGCTCATTTCTATCGTTATACTGCAGCAAGGACATTGACATGCTCGATATTTTCGCTCCGGGAGGACGCTTTATTGCTCCTTATCTTTTTGAAGTTTCTACGGCACTAATCGCATGTTCTCTTGTCGTACTAGGTGCGGATATCAACCGCCTCTTAAGGAACGCATTACGAGATACAAATTTCGTAATTCGGACGGTCTGCTTTATACTACTCAATGCATTTGGCTATGGGTTGATCATTATTAAAGCCACCCCATTGTTAAAGAACGTATTAGTTAATACAGAACCAGGCTTGATGTTCGCCATCGTGGTTCTAAGCTTTGTGAGTATAGGTATTTGGGCTCAAAGGAATCGTCAGATTTAGTGACCTTTAGATTTAACAAGGAAACGTTGTTATCCAGCACCGTGCTTTCTTTCTTAAAGAGAGCACTTCGTATCGCTTGTTATACACTTGTTTTGTTCGTCGTCTTCATCGCGTCCATTGACCGTTGGGTGAGTTGGCAAGCCGAAGACCGGATTCTCACCTCTATCGACGATATTGATAATGTTCAGGTCGCAGTCGTTCTTGGCACGAGTAAGTATCTAGGTCGAACTCTCAACGAGTACTACTCCCATCGCATTGAGGCGGCGATTGACCTTTACAACGAAGGTAAAGTGTCTCATTTCCTACTCAGTGGCGATAACGCTCACCGTTCATACAATGAACCATGGACAATGAAACGAGACTTGTTGAGAGCAGAAGTTCCTGAGCCAGCTATCCACTTGGACTACGCCGGATTTAGAACGCTAGATTCGATTGTTCGTGCCAAAAAGATCTTTGATACCGATGACTTCTTAATCATCACGCAGAAGTTTCACTGTGAACGAGCTCTGTTTATCGCACAATCATACGATATTAATGCGACATGTTTAGCGGTGTCTGGACCGACATCCAAGTCAGGGTTTTCAGTAAGATTAAGGGAAGTATTTGCCAGAACTAAGGCGTTTTTGGATTTGTATATTATGAATACTCAACCGAAGTTTTTGGGGCCGAAGGAGCCGATTTTTGACGAAAAATCTTCTATACAATAGCAGTTCAAATAAACGCTAATGGACTGATTCACAATCCATTAGCGTACAGCTTAATGCATAGTTGGTAGACTATGCTAGTAGATCAAATCCGTCCTCTAGGTAGCGTGAGCCATTCACATCTTTAATCTCTTCTATATGAGAAATTACATCCGTAAATACATTGCCTTCTATATCTTGAAATAGAACATTCCAAGTTTGATATGCAACATTCTGTACCGCTACATCAACGATTTCAAAACCCTCGTAAATAATGACATCATGATCGTTACCTGAATTATTGTTGTTTGAATCTTTGATAATATCGTTACCAAGTGAAGCATAAATCGTATCATTCCCTTGACTCGTATATATTTCATCATTTGCTTTAGTACCTGTTACAGTATCATCACCTTTTCCTGCATGAATCGTGACGCCTACTCCTGTTCCAGTTACATAGCCAGATAAATCAATAACGTCATCTCCACGAGTAGCGTGGAGTACTTCAATACCAGACACAATGTCTGTGGATGTTACATTTCCAGAGAGCATTGTATCTACATTGAAAATATCTTCATCACCACTGACATCCACACGGATAGAATCCGCGTTTTTGTATGTTTCGTTGTAGATAAGAGTATCGATACCGTCAGCACCAATAATCACGTCATCCTCGGCATTGACCGCCAAGTGCGCGGGAGCTTTCTTATCTGCGTAGATCGTATCATCACCAGACCCAGCATGAATATAGTCACTTCCCGCACCGCCATCTAACGTATCATCACCACCTTGATAGGTGAATCCAACACCATTGTCGCCGAATAAAACATCATTACCAGATCCACCAGTTAAATCATCATGACCATGTGTGCCAATTAGCATGGAATCAACGTCATCTTCACCCTTCAAATTGTCGTAGGCATTATGTCCAGTAACTAATGTGTACGTTCCTTCCGTAAAGGTTACTTTTTCAACATCTTGAAGCTGATCTTTACCATCGCGCCCAGCAACCGTATCAGTTACGGTCAGACGATTTTGGAAATGGTACTCCTTGTACGAGCCACTAAATACAGCAGTATCCACACCCGTACCACCATTCAGAGAGTCATTTCCGGCGCCACCATGAAGAAGATCATCACCTTCCCCGCCATTTAAAACATCGTTACCACCTTGATAAGTAAAGCCAACTCCATTGTCTCCTAGTAGGACATCATCACCGCCACCACCATTTAAGGTATCATCACCGGTAAATCCAACTAATAGTGTATCCACATTACCAGCGGTTAGATTATCACCCGCATTATGACCGCGTAAGAATGCAAACTCACCGTCAGCAAAAGCAAAAGTTTCTGTATTCTTGACGAAATCATTACCGTCCCGTCCACCAACTAAATCTCTAACCTCGGTATTACCGCCAGATTGGTGTAAATAGTTGTAGTCCAATACCGAACCACTAAATATGGCCTTATCGACACCTTCCCCACCATCTAGGCGGTCATTACCGGCACCTCCATGGAGAATATCATCACCTGCTCCACCATTGAGGTTGTCGTTTCCACCGTTGTAGGTAAAACCAACACCATTATCGCCAATCAACACGTCATTGCCTGTACCACCAGTAAGATCATCATGACCATGTGTACCGATTAGAAGAGAATCAACTCCATCTTCAGCTTTCAAATTATCGTATGCGTTATGACCTGTCACTAATGTATACGTGCCGTCGGCAAAACTTGCCTTCTCAACGGTTTTATCGAGTTGGACTATTCCATCTCGGTCATCAACAGTATCTGTTACTGTAAGGCGATTTTGATAGTGATAGTCTAATACTGAACCCTCAAATACCGGAATTTCACCAGTTAGGATACCTACGATATTTTCTGTTGTCTGCGCATCAACTGGGTCTTCAGCATCATCGAGGATTCGTGCAATATACGGATCTTCGGCTAAGCCATTCAACGTAATAGTCGTACCCTTGTTACCTTTGCCAACATCTTCGAAAAAAGTGAGCACAAGATTACTGTTCTCTACCGAAATCGAAAGTTTTTCCGCAATGGCTTTATCAACAAACACATCAGCTTTTTCTAATCCGGTAGCGTCTTCGTTAAAGGTCAAGTCCTCACCAAAAAACTTGTTGTCTAACTTCTCGACTTTAGTACTAAGTTTTTCGTCAACTCTAGATTCATGTTTCTCATTACGTGTTAACTCGTTTTCTGAAATAAAGTGTTTTCGGTTAAGAATAAACTGTAAGTTATCGGTTCCGACTTTAAAGTCCGTAATGGTATTTTCACCGCCATGTGTGATACGCATTGCAAACGTGTCCGAACCTTCCCCACCGATGAGCCTATCATTGCCAACGCCGCCGAATAACAGGTCGCTATCATCTCCACCTTTCAGAGTATCATCGCCACGATTCCCTTCGAGAATATCTTCTCCTTTACCACCAATAATTTGGTCGTCACCAGCTTTTCCTATGATATGTTCACTCGCTTTATTACTTCCGAACACATGATTATCATCGGCATCAAGTCGAATAAAAGTCTCACTTCCATCTAAAAAAACTTTTTCAGTAGCCATAATTAATTCCCTATTTCCTTTGCCAATCTGTTGTTGATACATCAAGTGCACGTGTACACTATTCAACATCATTCACTAAATCTCTCTCATCCCCTTCTCCATACTCTGTATCAGCGGAGAAAGTAGATAATCAAGAACAGTGCGTTCCTCTAGTACTATTTGTGCTTCTACCGGCATACCCGGTTTCAGATCTAAGCCAAGATCCAGAAGCTCCGTTGCATCGAGCGCTATCTTTCCTTGATAGAAATGACCGCCTAGCCGCTCATCTACGATGCTGTCCGCGGAGAGGTGTATAAGCTCACCTGTTACCGCTGGGACTTGTCGAAAGCTGTATGAAGTCAGGCGGATGTTTGCCGACAAACCTTCATACACCGATTCGATATCCTTGGGTTGAATGTTAACGCTTGCGACCACTCGGGTGTTGTTAGGGACGATCTCCAGTATCGTGCTTGTTGGAGCAACAACACCACCTTGAGTGTGAATAACGAGATTGATCACATCGCCTCCAACTGGAGCGCGTACTTCTATGCGGTCGTTTAGCGTATTAGACGCTTTTAGCTGTTTTAAGATTGCTTGCTCTTCTGAAACTAGCTCTTGCTTTTTCTCTTGAGCGGTGCGCATAAAGTCTATTTTTAGTGCGTCCATTTGAGATTCAAGCTCAGCAACTTTGTTATTGGTTCTTTTGATTCGAGTACGGTGCTCCGCTATTTTTGCCACCAAGCTTGAGTACTCTCTCTTTAGTTCTAGAAAGGCAACTTTTGATACATACCCTTTTTCTAATAGAGCTGAGTTCGCTTCGATTTCTTCGTTGAGCAATGTCAGAGAATGTTCGTCGCTTGAAAGCCAAGCCTTGTAGCTGTCTCTATCATTCTCTGATTGAGCCATTTGCTGGCGGAGTGACATCATTTGTTCTTTATGAATCAGACGATTCTGGTTCAACAGTGATGCTTGATCACGACGTATCTGACTCTGAATCGGAGTCAGGTTCTCCTCATTCCCCCAATTAAGCGCCTCTCCTGAAAGCTCTGCGTCAATTCGAGCTAAGCGAGCTTGGACGATAAAACGTTTTTGATTCAGTTGTTCGAGTTGACTAACAAGCAATGGATCCGAGAGCACCAGTAACAAATCTCCTTTTTCGACACGCTGACCTTCTTTGACGAGAAGCGTTTCGACTACCCCTCCGGTATGATGCTGCACTTTCTGATTCTCGAGCTCTGTCACCAATTTCCCTGGTGCCAACGAGGCTGAACTTAATGGTGCGCTATAACTCCAATAGCCAATTCCAATAAAGCAAACCAACAATACGAGCCAACCAAACAGAATGAAGTTGGTCAAAGAGAGATTGAACGAACGGGATGTCTCTGAATGATTTAGTTTCATGACACACTCCCTATGCTGTTTGCTGACGATGCTGGAATATTTAAGATCTCGGTCGTTTTACCGTATTGCTGGAGGCGTCCTTCACCTAACACCATGCATAAGCTGGTATGCTGAATAATCGACATACGGTGTGAAATGACAATGACGGTAATTTGCTTGTGATGTGCATGAGCAATGAAATCGATCAGTGCCGCCTGCCCTGGATGGTCAAGATTAGAATCGGGCTCATCCAATATAAGTAAGGCTGGTTTTGTATATAGCGCACGAGCCAAGGCAATTCGTTGCTGTTGTCCACCAGACAATCGGATTCCTAGTGCACCAACCAGTGTTTGATAGCCATTTGGGAGTGACAGAATCATCTCGTGAACACCAGCTAATTTGGCTGCATCGACGATGTCCTTCGCATCAACATTCTCATCGAATCGGCAAATATTTTGCGCAATCGTGCCCGATAGCAACTGACTATTTTGAGAAACATAGCCAACTTGCCTCCCTAGATCTGATACTTGGCGCTGGTTAAGTGTTGCGCCATCAATGCGCACCTCACCGCTTACAGGTTTAACCAAACCTAGAATAGCTTTGACCAATGTTGATTTGCCTACACCGCTGCCTCCAACAATAGCTACCGATGCACCAGCAGGAATGGAAAAAGTAAGATCTTCGAGCAACGGCTTCTCACTACCTTGGTGACCTAAGAAAACTTTGTCGAATCCGACAGCGCCTTTAATCTTTGGTAGTTCGACGACTTCTTTTGGTTGTTCGAGATAAGACTTGCGTAATCTTTGATGTGCTTTCCAACCTTCTAACCAGTTTTGCCAGTTATGGATCGCCTGCTCAACTGGCGCTAAAACTCGGCTCATAATCATCGATGCGGCAATCAATACTCCAGCACCAACTTCGTTCTCTAATACCAGAATGACCGAAACGCATAGCACTCCAATTTGCAACAGCATCCGAGCATACTTAGCAAGTGCTAAAATCGCTCGAGAAATTCTGTCTGCGTTCGCTTTGTCTACTGTCGGATTTATTGATTCCTTACGCCACTTCGCGACCAAATTGTCATTCATACCTAATGCTTGAACAATCTCAGCGTTTTTAAGCCAATCACTAGTTAATGTATTGAACGTACTCGCATGTTGGCTTGCATTATTCTGCAAGCGCTTCGTCACTATCATACTTATGATCGATATAACAAAGAGAACCGTTGCGCCTGCTAACGCAAAGTGTCCAAGTAGCGGGTGCATGAGATACATGACCGCTAAAAAAACAGGTGCAAATGGAGCATCAAATAACGCAAAGATCCCAGGAGAAGTGAGAGTTTCTTTAACTCGAGATAAATCAGTTAGAGATTGGCTGAATATTCCATTGCTTTGTTGTGACTTGAGCATAGAAACATTAAAGGCGAAGTCTGCGGACTGTTGCTCAACGCCATATCCATAACGCAACATTACTTGCCCGCGAACCCAATCGAGTAGCGCTTGAATAGATAAGAGGAACAATGCAACTATTGCAAGCATTACAAGCGTTTCGCGACTTTCGGAAGAAAGAACACGATCAAAAACTTGCATCGAAAATAAAGGAAGCACAAGAAAAAGCACATTTACCGCAATAGAAACCACGGTAATAAAAATAAGAACTTTCTTGTTTATTTTAAAGTACTGCGTATTATTAAAACTACCAGCATCCTTGCTTAAAGTAGACGTCATGTTAGCCTCAGACGGTTATTTATCCTGTCATTGATTTAATAAATAAAAATGACAAAGGAATTATTTAAATATTGCCGACTTCGATATTAGACCTATTTCTGACACTTTATTTACAAAATGCTTGGCTAACCCTAACCAACCACACTTGTTCCACTTTTTGAGACCCGTTACATAACTTTTACACAATTAATGCATTAACTGTCACAAAAATCAGTAATATTGTGATATAAATCGCATTTTGATAACTATATTAATAAACTTTCGTTTAATACCAGACTAACAATTTGAAATTAGAGATGACTGATTCATATAATCTAAAAAGCTAATTAACCTAGGCATTATTATGATGCGCATTTATATTGCACCAATTTTGTGCATGAGTTTCTTCAGTCATATTGTTTACGGAAAAGAGATTTTAAAAATATTATCTTGGCATGGATATACCGACACAGATATTGTATCTATTTTCGAAAATAAAAATAACATCGACATTGAAGTAACTTATGTAAATAATGACAAACAGTTAAGAGAGAAACTTGATGATAGAAATCAAGATTATGACCTTGTTGCCCTAAACTCCTCTGAGCTACAACGATATATCAAATTGCGAAAATTTATTCCAATCGACATATCCAAAATAGAAAATAGTAAATGGATCAGCAATCAATTCGCACCACTGTCAACAAACCCAGAAATCACCTTTAAAGGTAATATCTACGGCCTCCCCTATACCTATTCATCAATGGGAATCATCTACAATGCCGATCGTGTAAAATCTGCTCCAACTTCTTGGCAAGATTTCTGGTCACCGGAATACCATCACAAAACACTTGGATATGATGGCGGGACACATAATGTGAGTTTAGCCGCACTGGCATTGGAGCTACCCGATCCTTTTAAGATTCCAAAATCAGACGACGAGCTCATTGCTAAAAAACTGATATCGCTGAGAGAGAATACGTTAACGTTCTATCGTTCACTCGAGGAGGCAACAGAGCTATTTAATCGCTTTGAACTATCAATCATGTTTGCGAATTTTGGCCATCAACAAGTTGATTCGCTTAAAAAGACGGGTGCCAATATAGAATATACGATTCCAAAAGAGGGAGCATTGGCTTGGTTAGATTGTTGGTCAATCTTGTCTACTTCCAAACAGACTGAACTTGCTCACCGCTGGATTGATTTTGTGCTAGAACCATGGGTTCAACTTGAACTAACTAAGCGTCATGGACTACAAAGTCCTCTTAACCAGTTTTCTGAAAGCGATAATAAGGAAAAGTTGATATGGCTTTCACCTGTAGAATCACCGGAAAAACGTGAAGCCATGTGGGATTCAGTATACAGCGGTAAGCCACTTCCCACGGTAATGGAACATACCAAGAGAACGAGGCAATGAAGCTTTCTACGAAAATTACACTGATGTTCACATGTACATTGTTAGTTTCATTTTCAACTCTAGCTTGGCTAAGCTATCAAGGCTCTAAGGCACTGCTTGCCGATAATATCAAAACAAAAATGGTACAAACCACAGGAATTGCCACTCGCGCTTTGCAGGAGAAACTGCAAGATATTGAGCGAACCAATGATATGTTAGCGATGTTGGTCAAAGATAAGCTCGACAAACAGTATGCTAAAACTGAGCTGGCAGCAGCCATCATTCCATTTATTCAAAACAACTCAACCTATAACAGTGTCTCGATTATCCACCAAAACACAGCACTTAGAGAAATCCTCAGAATTCAAACAGGGCCTAACCAGAAAATACATGCTGTAGAACTAAATGAGCTCAACAACCTTACTCATATTCCATTGTTTGTCGAAGCTACAAAAATTCATGCGGGAGAAATCTACGTCTCTCCAGTTTCTACCCATTATGACCGTATCGTTCATCATGAATCTACGCCTTACGTATTTATTGTTTATCCTCTCAATCTCAAGAGTGATGAAAGTACATCTTTATTGTTCACTATCGATATCAAAGCCTTAATGGAAAAAGCGACCTCTTTAATGGATGACCCGACAACGTTTATGATCGCTAACACCAATGGAGATTATTTGCTTCACCCAGACAGAGACAAGCAGTTTAGTTTTATGAGAGGAAAAGTTGAACAAGTCCAGAATGACTATCCAAATGCGCTGACAACCGTTAATCACGGACATTCAAGCTTCTTTGAACTAAATACGAACACTAAAGATAACAGCTTGTATTACGCAAGCTTCGCGTTAGCAAAGCTTCAGATCCATCAAACTTCGAGTGCCTATATTTTGGGCCACGTCAGACAAGACTCCATCGGTAGCCTGTGGCGGGAAAACACAATCAAGAGCGTACTGATTACTACTATGGTATTGCTGTCAATCGCATCTGTATTTTCATTTTCTCTATTTCGATACGTTACGCTGCCCCTCACTCACATTGCCTCCTTTGCACAAAGGATTACGTTGGGAAAGAAAACAACTCCTTATCAATATAACCAACGAGATGAGATTGGAGATGTCGCGCAAGCACTCAATTACCTTCAAAACAATCTCAACGTCCAGTATGAAAAGCTCAAGAACTCGGAACAAAAGTTTCAAGAACTTGCTCGCAAGGATGATTTAACAGGCCTGCCGAACAGAAAAGATTTTTCTGTTCGGTTAGAGAACGAAATCCAACACCATCGAATCAATCAACTTCACTTTGCACTACTGTTTGTTGATGTTAATAACTTTAAACTGGTCAACGACCATATCGGACACCATGCCGGAGATGAACTCTTAAAGAAAATAGCTCATGTTCTGGCTGGAGAGCTGCGTAGCAGTGATCTGGTATGTCGGCATGGTGGTGACGAGTTCATCATCTTGCTTTCAAATCTTAGGCAGTTGACCATCATACATACGATTTGCGACAAGCTGCATCAGTCGATGGAGAGACTCGTTGGCTGTGAAAGGTTACACCATCAAAATCTATCACTTAGTATAGGTGTTGCCATTTACCCAGAATCTTCTAGTCAGCCCATAGAACTCATTCAATTGGCTGATAAAGCTATGTATGAAGCTAAGAAAAATGGCCATGCTCAAACTTATTGGCACACTCCCTTTCGATAGTTTTTTCGACAGATTCTAACTCTTGTTTTTGCTACACTGGGCAAAACAACTAAAAGAGTAATGTCATGTCACTATTAGCCTCAGGTACGCTGTCCAAAATGCGTGCCTCTCTAGATTCGCAAGTTCAATACCGTTTACCCGTTGGTGAACAAGAAGTAGAACTCACCTCGTTTATTGGAAAGACGCTGACCCTTACCCATACTGGTAACATTTTCTGTAGCTCTTGTGGCAAAAAAACAAAGAAGAGCTATTCACAAGGCCATTGCTTTGTTTGCATGAAAAAACTAGCAAGCTGCGATATGTGCATTATGAAGCCTGAAACTTGCCACTATGATCAAGGCACTTGTCGTGAACCCGAGTGGGGCGAAGCCAATTGCATGGTTGATCATTTCGTCTACTTATCTAACACCTCCAGCTTGAAAGTAGGTATTACACGTCATACGCAAATTCCTACTCGTTGGATAGACCAAGGGGCAACACAAGGTTTACCGATTCTGAAAGTTAAAACGCGTCAGATATCAGGCTTGATCGAAGTTGAGCTTGCCAAACACATTGCGGATAAAACCAACTGGAGAACCTTGTTAAAGCAAGATGGTGACCCGATGGAGTTAGTGGAAAAAGCACAAGAACTATTACCGCTTGTCGCCGACCAAATTGCAGAGATTAAAGCTCAATATGGTAACGATGCGATAGAAGTACTAAGCGAAGTGATTACGCCGATCAGCTATCCAGTTGAAGTTTATCCGACCAAGATTAAGTCGCATAACTTTGATAAAGAGCCCGTGGTCACAGGAACGTTACAGGGTATCAAAGGTCAGTACTTAATCTTTGATACTGGAGTGATCAATATTCGCAAATTCACCTCCTATGAAGTTGAAGTTTCCGCCTAACGAAAAACATCCAAAGAAAAGCCCGCAAACGCGGGCTTTTCTATCACTAGATATTCTCTATGGCATCGAAAAATCGGTCAACTTCTTCGAGAGTGTTGTAATGCATAAAACCGACCCGCAATACACCGCCCTTATCTTCTAGTCCGAGTTGTTTGACCAATCCTAGTGCGTAGAAGTGACCATTCCATACGCAGATATTTTGTTCACCAAGAGATTTTGCCATCAATTCTGGTGAATGCAGACTTGAACGAAGGGCAAACGTCGGTGTGCGCCTGCTATGAGCCGAGTCAGCTATTCCATAAAGGCTTAACGAATCACATCGCGATAGTCGCTCCAAAAAGTAGCGGCTTATTTGCTCTTCATGGTAACCAATATCCTTGAACGCGGACACAAGTTGTTGCCGTAAACTCTGCCCTTTACCCCAGCTAGCTAGATAACGAACCGCCTCAATGAAACCAGCCATCGCTTCAAAGTTTTGCGTGCCAGTTTCAAACCGCCCTGGGCCAATATCTGTTGCTGGTTCGACTTTATATGGTTTCAATGACTGCAACCACGTCGGTGAGATATAGGCTAACCCTAAGTGAGGTCCAAAGAACTTGTATGCAGAACAGACCAGAAAATCACACTCTAGGTCTTGTACGTCTACCAATGCATGTGGCGCAAAGTGAACCGCATCGACATAGACTAGTGCCCCTACCCGTTTTGCCAGCTCCACAATACGCTTAATATCAGTTATAGAACCAGTGGTATTGGACGCGTAAGTCACGGCAATCAATCTGGTTTTTTCAGAAATTAGACTCTCTAAATGTTCAAAATCCAAAGAGCAGTCACTTTCATCGACTTTAACCTGTTTGACCACCGCACCTTTATCTTCTGCAGCTTGTTGCCAGCTTGATACATTTGAGTAATGGTCCAGCGCCGTAACGATGACTTCATCATTAGGCTGCCAGTTTCTCGCTATCGTTCTACTCAACTGAAATGTCAACGATGTCATGTTGGCGCCAAACACGATGTTGTCCACTTCTTCGGCATTAAGTAGTGCTTTTCCGTGGTGGCGGGCTTTTGTAACAAGCTCCACTGTTTCTTTGCTAGAAAAGTAGTGACCACCTAAATTGGAATTGTACTGGCCAAGGTAATCCGTCATGGCTTTAAGAACTGAGCCTGGTACTTGGGAACCTCCGGGACCATCAAGGAATACCACTGACTGGCCGTTATAAGATTGATGAAGAGCAGAAAAGTGCTCTCGAGCAGAACTAGGAGTGAAGTGCATTGCGCATATCCTTAGCGGTTAATACAAACACGTCCATGTAGCCTGCGTTTTGATTATCAATACAGCGGATTGGCTGAGCATTGTGCCAAAGCTTAGAGTCGTCAAGGATAGCTACTTCCCCATTTTCCAGTACTTTTCTGAAAAACGGAGCTTCACCATTATCGTTGTAGAGCATGATCTCACCGCCTACGATGTTTTCTCGACCAATACCGACCAAGGCAATATGGTCAAATCCATCTTGATGTACACCTTCTGGAGCAACCTCGGTTTCATCGTAAACCGCTGCGATCCTCATCTGATGAATTTCAATTTCCTGTCCGTCAGGTAAGGCATTCGTGTTAACAAAAAGCGTAACCAGTTCCAACATCGCAGAGCTCTGCAGAGTCGATTCTAAAACGGGTTCAAACTGTCTAATCACATCGCCTTGAAAGTGGTTAAAATGCTCAGACTGAACAAAGCAATTATCACCTTTGTCTACAATTTGACCTTTTTCGAAACGCACCACCGAATAACGACGTAAGCGATATTTGCCATCAGCATGTTCCGTGTTAGGTAGCGTGGCAAAAGATGGGGCCAATTGTTCAGTGGAACGGCCACTCAGGTTAGTAAGATGTAATGTACTTTCAACACTATGCAGCATCATTAACTCCTTTCAATGTTATGCCAAAAACAATGCGTTTCACATTTTATTTACAAACCATTAAATATTAACAATTCTGCAAGATCAACATTTCACAGCCTTTTAAACCATACATTCCAATAAAAAGGCACAATTACCTGCAATACATCTATTAGTTAGCATCATATTCCAATTATCGATTTCAACCCACTAAAAACCTAGCATTGTTAACTAGACAAGAAAATATTATATTATTTAACAATGATTTATGAAAAAAATAACTATTAACTCATCGTCTTTGCAAAGGTGAATCGTTAAAGTGTTAGCCACCATCTAGATTATCAGTCCTAGTATTTATCTCTAATCGGACGGAACAAATGGAAAATATGCATTTGATGCGTTCGATTAACAACTAACTGCTCAAAATGACATCAGTTATCACAAATCTAGTATTGATTAATTCACCGTAACCCCAATATATTAGGTAATTAAGATGCACCGATAGAAGGTGCAATAAGAATGACTGAAGTGAGACAACAAAATGGCTGACACAAAACACTGTAAATTGCTTATCTTAGGTTCTGGCCCTGCTGGTTATACCGCGGCTGTTTATGCGGCACGTGCCAACCTCGATCCTGTTCTAGTGACAGGAATGCAACAAGGTGGACAGCTCACAACGACCACTGAAGTGGAAAATTGGCCAGGTGATGCCGAAGGATTGACGGGCCCTGCTCTAATGGATCGTATGAAAGAGCACGCTGAGAAATTTGAGACCGAGATGATCTTCGATCACATTAATAAAGTCGATTTCAGTACTCGCCCGTTTAAGTTGTTTGGCGACTCTCAGAGCTATACTGCCGATGCAGTTATCATCTCAACGGGCGCATCAGCCAAATACCTTGGCCTAGAATCAGAAGAAGCGTTCAAAGGACGTGGTGTTTCAGCTTGTGCGACATGTGACGGTTTCTTCTATCGCAACCAGAAAGTTGCGGTTGTTGGCGGCGGCAATACCGCTGTTGAAGAGGCTCTTTATCTATCAAATATCGCTTCAGAGGTTCACCTAATCCACCGTAGAGACACATTCCGTGCGGAAAAGATTCTCGTTAAGCGTTTGATGGACAAAGTAGAGTCAGGCAATATCGTCCTGCATACCGACCGTACGTTGGAAGAAGTCGTTGGTGATGATATGGGCGTCACTGGCGTACGAATTAAAGATACACAGTCAGAAGAAATTGAACACATTGATGTTATGGGTGCATTTATCGCCATTGGTCATCAGCCGAATACTGACTTGTTCGAAGGTCAGCTTGAAATGAACAACGGCTATATTGTTGTGAAATCCGGCCTAGAAGGCAATGCTACGCAAACAAGCATTCCCGGTATTTACGCTGCTGGCGACGTAATGGACCATAACTACCGCCAAGCGATTACTTCAGCCGGAACAGGATGTATGGCAGCGTTAGATGCTGAGCGTTTCCTTGACGCACAGTCATAAATTTAACATTTCGTCTCATTATTTTTGAAAACAAGAAACCCATAGGTATGCCCTGTGGGTTTCTTTTTGTATAATCGCCGTTTCTTCTAATAATAATACTCATTAAGCCTTCTACATGGATAAGAAAAAACAACGGAGCTTGAATAATTGGCTCAAGACGCAAAGTAAGCTTGCTAAACGCTGGCTCGCTATTGCGATTGGCCTTGGCGTTCTTTCAAGCCTGTTTTTGCTAGCGCAAGCTGCGCTTATCGCCACAATATTGCACCAACTCATTATTGAGCATGTCGACAAATATGAACTCATTCCGCACTTCTTAGGGTTACTAGTAGCCGTTGCTGGGCGTGCTGGATGTGCTTGGGGGCGCGAAATCGCTGGATTCAAATGTGGCGAGCAGATACGTTGTTACATAAGGCAACTCATCCTTGATAAGTTACGCGAACTAGGACCAACTTATATAAAAGGCAAACCTGCTGGCACATGGGCAACACTAGTTCTTGAACAGGTGGAAGAAATGCAAGATTTCTTCGCTAAGTACTTGCCGCAAATGTCCCTCGCTGTTGCTGTCCCTATTATCATCCTTATTGTTGTATTTCCTATCAACTGGGCTGCAGGTCTAATTTTCCTTGTCACCGCACCACTTGTTCCTCTGTTTATGGCATTCGTCGGAATGAAGGCTGCCGACGCTAACCGTAAAAACTTTAAGGCTTTACAACGTCTTTCTGGTCACTTTTATGACCGATTGCAATCCATGACAACAATTCGTCTCTTCAATCGCACAGAAACTGAGACAGAGGTACTACGTGGTGCGTCTGAAGTATTTCGTAAACGCACAATGGATGTATTGCGACTTGCCTTCCTTTCGTCTGCGGTTTTGGAGTTCTTTACATCAATCTCCATCGCCATCACTGCTGTCTATTTTGGCTTCAGCTATATTGGTGAGCTTAACTTTGGTCATTATGGTGCCGGCGTTACCTTGTTCGCTGGCTTATTCATTTTGATTTTAGCACCTGAGTTTTATCAGCCACTGCGCGACTTAGGTACTTTCTACCATGCTAAAGCACAAGCCGTCGGTGCAGCAGAAAGTATTGTCGAGTTCTTGGATACAGAAGTTACCGCATTACCACAGGGCAGTCAGAACATTTCTCACCCTCAAAGCATCTCTATCGAAGCAATAGATCTAGAAGTTTTCAGCCCTGAGGGGACTCGCCTTGTCGGTCCAATTAGCTTCAAAATAAACGCCAACGAAGCCGCTGCGTTAGTCGGCCCGAGCGGCGCAGGCAAAACCAGTTTGGTCAACGCCATTTTAGGATTTATGCCTTATCAAGGTTCATTAAAAGTGGCAGGTATTGAACTTAAAGACCTCGACCAAACCGACTGGCGTAAAAACATCAGCTGGGTTGGCCAAAACCCACTGCTACTTCACGGAACGATTCGCGACAACATCACCCTAGGTAATAATGATGTTAACCAAGAGCAAGTCAACAATGCTCTTTTGGCGTCGTTCTCGGCTGAGTTTGTCGAAAAACATGGATTGGATTATCAAGTTACCGATCGTTCCGGAGGTCTTTCGGTCGGTCAAGCTCAACGTATCGCGTTAGCAAGAGCAATGGTACAAAACGGTAACTTTTGGTTACTAGATGAACCGACTGCAAGTCTGGACGCCAAAAGTGAACGTCTTGTTACTCAAGGTATACACACCAGTACCGCAGGTAAAACGACATTGATGGTCACCCACCAGCTCTCTCAACTGAAGAACGTAGATACCATATTAGTGATGAATCAAGGCCGCCTGGAACAACAAGGCAGTTATGATTCGCTTTCAGACTCAGATGGCCTATTCCGCACCATGTTATCTGCCCATCAATCATCCGTTGCTCAAGATAAGGGGAATTTAGATGCGTGATTTACTCCCTTACTTAAAATTGTATAAAAAGCATTGGTTTGGCCTGTCTTTGGGTATGCTTCTCTCCTTTGCAACACTTTTTGCGTCCATTGGCCTACTCACTCTATCAGGCTGGTTTATATCTGCTGCTGCGGTCGCAGGCTTAACCATTGCTCGCGAAACTTTTAACTATATGTTGCCAGGTGCCGGTGTACGTGGCGCGGCAATGGCGCGCACCGCTGGACGTTGGGGTGAACGTGTAGTCAGCCACAACGCTACCTTCAAACTACTCACCGATCTTCGAATCTTCTTTTTCACCAAGTTAGCGCCGCTTATTCCCGGTAAAGCCGTCAACATTCGCGATGCGGATATGCTCAACCGTCTTGTGGCAGATGTTGATGCCATGGACCACGTCTATTTGCGTCTTATTAGCCCAATTATCGTCGGTGTATTTGGTATCTTATGTCTGACCGCTGTTCTTTGTTGGTTTGACATGACGCTAGGCCTCACGCTTGGCGCAATTCTAATGCTGCTGCTTATCACGTGGCCAATCGTTTTCTACCGCTTGGGAAGCAAGAATGGGGAAGCGTTAACACTAAATAAAGCTGAGCTTCGCATTCGTACCTTAGACTGGTTACAAGGTTACAGTGAACTGACGCTTTTTGGCGCTGAATCTCGCTACCGAAAAGCTATTGTGACTGCGCAAGACAAGTTGATTACTAACCAGTTGGTTCACGCAAAAATATCTGGTTTGGCTCAGGGTCTGCTGATTCTTGCTAATGGTTGGCTGCTCATACTGATGCTGTGGCTAGCAGCGGATGGCGTGGGTGGAAATCAGCCTGACCCACTAATCGCGTTAATGGCCTTTGCGACTATGGCAAGCTTTGAACTGCTGATGCCTATTGCAGGTGCATTCCAGTATCTAGGTCAGACGCTGACCTCCGCCAAGAGACTAAATGAGGTGATTCTAGCAACGCCGGAAGTCACCTTCCCTGACGAGCCTGTAACGCATTCGAACGAGTACTCCATCGATATCGATCACGTTTGCTTTAGCTACCCAGACGCTAACGAAAAAGCACTTCGCGACGTGTCACTTTCAGTGAAGAGTGGGCATCGTTTGGCCATTGTTGGTCAAACTGGTTCAGGTAAGTCAACGCTGTTGCAGCTCATTTCACGTTACTGGGATGTCGACCAAGGGACGATTACCCTTTCCGGTGCTCAGATTCAAAACTGGAGTGAAGGTCAACTTCGCGAAGCAACTAGCATTGTTAGCCAGAAAGTCGACATCTTGAATGGCACACTACGTGATAACTTGTTTATGGCGAAACCGTCCGCTTCTGATGAGGAGCTTATCGCTGCTCTAGATAAAGTAGACTTGGCACATTTGGCTGAAGGCAATGGCTTGGACGCATGGTTGGGTGATGGCGGACGTCAACTTTCCGGTGGCGAAAAGCGCCGTATTGGTATCGCACGAGCACTGCTACATGATGCGCCGATCTTATTACTTGATGAGCCTACTGAAGGCTTAGACAAAAAGACTGAGCAACAAATCATGCAGTTGTTTGACCAACACTTTAACGGTAAAACGGTTATTTTCATCACTCACCGCTTAGTGCATTTAGAAACATTTGACGCCATCTGCTTACTCGAAGACGGTGAAGTGTTGGAGTACGGCCACCACCAAGTGCTTCTTGACGAGAAAGGTCGATACTACGAACTGCATCAAACGCTTTAACGGCTAATATTCACCATACTAAAAGCCCGCTTCCCTATGTCACTAACATATTGAAGCGGGCTTTTTCATCCAATTAATTGTAGTAGCAATAGTTTTCTATTTATCCTACTTCTCTGTATCTTGAGTTCCACACTCTCTACGTGCTCTTACTTGGGTGATGCGATTATTTTTGACCTTCAGTACTTCAAAGTCCCATTGTTGATAGCAAATGTGTGTCCCGGCTTTTGCCACACTCCCTAGCTGCCAGGACAAAAAACCGTTCAAGGTTTGGAAGCCCTCATCAAACTCACCCTCTAGTTCTTGAATATCCAGCTTATGTTTCAGCTCGTTGATTGGAATTAATCCATCAATAATCCAACTTCCATCAGCAAGCAACTTAGCCCAAACTTGTTGCGGAGCCATCCCCAACTCCCCAGCAATAGACTTAAGCAAGTCATAATGAGTAACTAACCCTTGGACGTCACCATACTCATCAACTAAAAACGCCATCTCAGAGCTGGTTTGCTGCATGTGGTTGAGAAGAGCTAACCCTTTCATTGATTCAGGAACAAACCTTGGCTTACGTAACATTTTCGCGAGTTTACCCGCCGAAAGCACTTCATACTCATCCAATAGATTCTTTGAAGATACCGTACCAATGATGTTATCAAGACCACCACGACACACAGGCCATACAGAGTGCTTAGTTTGCCTAAGTTCTTTGAGCGCTTGTTCAATTGGTTTATCTATATCAAGATGATGTATATCGCTACGGGGCGTCATAAGTGACGTTACCGCTCTATCATTTAGATGCAATAAATTACGGATCATCACTAACTCTTGCTGTTCTATAGCGCCCGTTTCTGAACCTTCTCGCACTAAAGAAATGATGTCTTCTTCGGTCACGCAATCACTTTGTCCCTCATTTTGACCAAAGAGACGAAGCACCGCATCAGTGGATACCGATAACAGCTTAACAAAAGGGCTGGTTAATAATGATAACCAATGTATTGGATAGGCAACGAGAATGGCAATTCGCTCTGCGTTGTTTTGGGCGAGCCGCTTGGGTACCAGCTCTCCTACTACGATCGCGAAATAGGTAATCGATATAACTACGCTCGCCGTAGCCAAGATATTCGCAAGTTCCGGGTCTATGCCTTTTGAGTGCAACCAGACTGACAACGGTGCAGATAAAACTGCCTCACCAAATATCCCGCTGAGGATGCCGATTGCAGTAATACCGATTTGAATAGTAGAGAGGAATAATGTGGGGTTATTTTTAAGCTTTAACGCAAGTTGCGCAGATTTCTGTCGTTCTGCCATTTTTCGCAGTCGACCACTTTTCGCTGCCACTAATGCGATTTCTGACATGGCAAATAAACCATTCAGCCCAATTAAACCTGCTAATAAGATAATGTCCATAAACCAATCCAGTGATGCACACATAGCAAGCATAAACGAGTTGTCAGCGATGAAGCTGTGAATCAGTGCATAATTACCGAGTTCTGTTTATTGGGTTATTTATGGACACAATAGATAATATTAATACGAGAGAAAATTGTCATTTACCCAAAAGAAAAGCCGAGCTTAACTGCTCGGCTCTATCAGAAATGGTCAGTACCGTTTAAGCGAATTGCTCTTCAAACTCTTTCATGAAATCCACTAACGCCTGTACACCTTCGATCGGCATCGCATTGTAGATCGATGCGCGCATACCACCTACGGCGCGGTGGCCTTTCAGTGCACGCAAACCACGTTCATCTGCCAGTTCCAAGAATTTAGCATCTAGTTCAGGCTTTGATAGCTGGAACGGCACGTTCATTAGCGAACGATTGTTCTCGTGTACATTGTTGTGGTAGAAGTCAGAAGCATCAATGTGATTGTAAAGAATCGCCGCTTTGTCTCGGTTAATCTTTTCAATTGCAGCAACACCACCCTGCTCTTTCAGCCACTTAAACACTAAACCAGACAAATACCACGCAAAAGTTGGCGGCGTGTTGTACATAGAGTCTTTTTCAGCGAGTACTTTGTAATTTAAAAAGGTCGGTAGGACATCGTTGGCTAGATCAAGCAAATCATCGCGTACAATCGCAATACAGATACCGGCAGGTCCAATGTTCTTTTGCGCGCCCGCATAAATAACGCCGTACTTAGACACATCGATTTGACGTGAAAGAATCGTCGAAGACATATCCGCTACAATTGGTAGCTCAGTCTGCGGTAGTTCATTGATTTCAATACCGTCGATGGTTTCATTTGGACAGAAGTGAACGTATGCCGAGTCGGCATCAATGGTCCATTCACTCACAGGTTGAACCGCAACTTTTCCATCTATTTCTGTCTTCGCTTTATGCACAACAGGTGTACAGTATTTTTCAGCTTCATCAATCGCACTTTCGGCCCAGTAACCAGCGTCAATGTAAGTTGCTTTGGTCTTTGAACCTAATAAGTTAAGTGGTACAGCAGAGAATTGTGCTCTCGCACCACCTTGGCAGAAAAGTACTTTATAGTTGGAAGGAATATTTAGCAGGTCTCTTAAATCTTGTTCAGCCTCATCCGCAACCTTGATGAAAGGTTTACTTCTATGGCTGATTTCCATCACCGACGTACCCAAATCATTCCAATCAAGCAACTCAGATTGTGCCTTTTGTAGTACCGCTCGAGGTAACCCAGCAGGACCAGCACTGAAATTGAATACGTTATGTGAAATCGGCTCCATGACCTTTATACTCCTGACTAAATACATAAAGAAGTGCCAGTAATATCACGTTTTTACGGAGATAAAAAGCAAGAAAAGAGGCCATCAGACCTCTTTTCTAATCACTAGTGTAATTTGTACTCACTTAGCGATTATTGCCCCATTGATTGCCCCATCAAGAGCGGCAAGAAAAGTGCAACTAGTGGAATTTTCTGGCCATTAGCAAATACTAGTTGACCGCCTTCAATATCAGCCTTCATTTGATAGCCTGCATCTTGTTGCGTCACCATCTCCATCACTACCAATTCATCAATACCTTGAGCAAGCATCGGGTTAACATTCACCATGCCTTCTGACATATACGCATTCATGTTACCAGTCAGCGCTGGCATCACCACACTTGGATCACGTGATACATTTTCAGTCCCTTCAGGCACTTTTAGTAGCCAGTTAGATTTGAACTCATCGTCCGCTACCTTGAAGTGCATGTCGTTCATCGCAACGTTAAAGCCACGCGCAAACAACGTCTCAATCAAAGGGGCTAAAGTAGTAATATCTGCTTGCGCGATAGTTGGATTAGTTTGATACAAGTCGACCAGTCCTTCGAATGATTCTCTATCTAGCGAGGTTAGCGCAAAGTCGACCTTGAGGTCGCTCAGTTGACCACCATCCGGATAGGTCATATTACTCATACTGAATATGTGTTGGGTATCAATGCGATCCACTTCAGAATCAAAAGACGATTTGAAGGTGTAGCCAAGATCATCAATATTCAAAATGCTAGTATGCATTTCATCGAGAATGGTGAAGTTTTTTAACATCACACTCTGATCACCAAGCCAAAAACCTTGCTCTTTTTTCCCGACACCATTTGCAGATAAGTCTGTTAATGTCAGTTGTTCACCGTTTTCAAAATCCAATTGAATCGAAGGGATATTAGCATTGAACGTCAACTGGCCTAGAACGGTTGCAGTACCTGTTGCCACTGACGGAGAAATAGACATGCTAACTTTCTGTGCATCATCTCCTTGATAACTCCAACTATCGAGTGACAATTCAAATTCAGTATTACCATTCAGCTGCGTCACTGTTTTTAACGCGAGAGGGAAATCAGGGTAATTCTGGATATGCGAGTTCGCTGTTAAGCTGAATAAGCCGTGACTAATTTCACTTTGAACCACAATTTCTGTGGGCAAACCATCCACTTCTAACTGTTCTTTCAGAACAGGATCGTTAACTTGGTAGCGAGTTTCTACGTTAGAAGAAAGGTAACCGCGATCGTAAGTTACAATCTCTGCTGTAACACCTTCGTTGTTTAGTTGCTCTACACCATCCTCAACAACTTGTTGCCCGATATGTCCAACAGCCAGTGGCCAACATAAAACAAGCGCTACTGCACCGCCGATTGCGCCATATTTTTTCAATTGATTCATAGAGTATTTAAGACATTTTGTGAAGTATATTTCATTCAGTCTAACTCAAGTCGCTAGGATCTCCAATCTCATACCTAGTTCTCATAACCCCATGCTTTTTATTGATATATTAAAATTACTGTTGAGAGAATCGAATAGCGCAGGTTCATGACAAAGCGAAATCAATACGCCGTACTCTGTTTAGACAATGATCTGATTAATTTGGACACTCTGGATACTGAGCTGTCTCTCTATCAGTCACACTTTGATATTCATCTGGTGACGTCCATCAGTGAAGGACACGAACTGTTGCAATATATCGGTGCTCAAGGGCAACAGCTGGCGATGGTAATTGCCAGACATAGTCGTCTTTTCGATGGTGGAGAGTTTCTTATTCAGCTAGAACAAACTCTTCATGCTCAATCAGCGCGAAAGATACTGGTGAGCCGAACTAACTTCCAAGACGTTCAAGCGATTTTAAATGCAGTCAACGAAGGACGACTAGACCACTGCCTTACTCTACCCTTAGAACAAAAAGAGTTACACAAAACGGTCGTCAAAGAGCTCACTCAATTCGTTATCACTCACGAGAAAGACAACCTACTTCATTATGGCAAGGTACTCGATCAACAGAAGATTCTCCGCGCCCACATCGACCAAAAAATGCACTCCTATCGGGCCAGTTTTATTCACGATTTCCATGAACTATCAGACAAAGAACTCGCCGCCCAAGTCATTGAATCTCTGTTGGGATTTTTTGCCCAAAAAGACGAAACTCGTGCGGTAAGAGAGTATTCGCCCGAACACCTGTTAACCGTTGAAGGCCAGCCTAATGAATTTCTGTGGTTTATCGTCGAAGGTCAGGTGACACTGTATAAAAAAGATGAGTTAGGTCAACAGCGTGAAGTAGTACGACACAGTCGAGGCGGTATTGTCGGCGGTATGTCTTTTGTAACTGGCGAATGCTCGTTCTCAACCGCTATGACATTGACCGCAACGCAAGTTATTAAGTTAGATAGAAAGGTATTCACTCAAGTAATGCATTCTAATACCGACTTACTGCCACTCTTCACTAACTTGTTGCTGAGACACTTTAACCGTCGCTTACAACGTAGTATTGATACTAAACTCGAGTTGCAAAAGACATTGGAATCATTGGAATCGGCCCATCAACAGCTCATAGAACAAGAAAAAATGGCAATGTTAGGGCAGCTTGTCGCAGGTGTTGCCCATGAGCTAAACAACCCAGTTTCTGCGATTTTGAGAGGTGCAGAGACCGTTTCAGAGAAAATTGATTCTATACTTAAGCAAAACCATGACCCATCCACTTTTGAACTCGGATTGAATGTCCTTGAGCAAGCTAGACACTCCACACCACTCTCCACCTCGGAAATAAGAGCAAGAACTAAAAAGCTTCAAGAGACGCTCAAAGAGCGCCGACTAGCCAAACGACTGGTCAATCTCAACTTACAAGGTAATGAACAGCTTTTAGCGCAAGCAACGCTGTCACCAGATAAGCTAACGAGTGAGCTAGATAAACTTGAGAACTTTCAAGTAACCGGGGCCACTCTGCGTTCTATTCAAGTGTGTGCCCAACGAATTGCCGACATGGTCAAGAGCCTAAAAGGCTATGCGAGACCAGATAATGAATCTTACGAATGTGTCGACTTACATGAAGGCATCGAAGATACGTTAGTCATTTTTGAGAACCGACTAAAACGGCACTCTCTCATTAAAGAGTATGGAAAGCTCCAACCGGTACTTTGCAAACCCATTGCCTTGCAGCAAGTTTGGACCAACCTTATTTCTAATGCGCTAGACGCACTCCCTGAAAAAGGGCAGCTGACAATTCGGACTGACTGCGTCGCTCGGGAAGGTTCGCTATATAACATGTATCAGTTTATCGACAATGGTGCTGGCATTCCTCCCGATCAACTTGAGTCGATATTCGAACTTAACTTCACGACCAAGAAAGAAGGCAACTTCGGACTGGGTATCGGTCTTTCCGTTTGCCAACAAATTTTGAACCAACATAAAGGCTGGATAGAAGTCGACTCTGAAATTGGTGTTTATACCAATATGTCTGTACTCATCCCTGTCGACAACGATGACAAATTATAAGGAGTATTACGATGAGCGAATACCTAATCCTATGTGTAGATGATGAGCGAGAAGTGTTGGACAGTGTTCTACAGGACCTCGATGATTATGAGGAACATTTTGTTGTCGAAGGTGCTGAATCAGTTGATGAAGCAAGAGAAGTGATTCAAGAACACGCTAAAGATGGTACAAGACTAGCATTGATTCTCTGCGATCACATCATGCCGGAACAAACAGGCGTCAGCTTCCTTATCGAGCTTAGTGAAAATGAAGAGTTCAAGCACTGTCGTAAGGTATTACTAACAGGACAAGCAGGCCACGAAGATACAATAGAAGCTGTCAATCATGCCTGTCTTGATTTCTACATTAGTAAACCATGGAAAGGCGATCACCTGAGAGAAGTAGTTAAACAGCAACTTACTGATTTTGTGATAGAACACGATAAGAACCTCGCCCCTTGGGGTCGAATCTTAGACACAGAACGGATTTTTAAGGCCCTATCAGATAATCGAATGAGCTTTGGCGAATAACCGAGTTTCATCCCAAGTGCTAATTCTGTGAACTATAACTTTATAACAGACTGTAGTTGCGGGAATTATAGCGTGGCTACTCTCAGGTTTTCTGTTACTAATTCCTTACAGAATGCGGACGTTTTGATTGAAATCTGTATGACAATGTAAATTTTTGGGAATTTGCCCTCGTTAAAGACACTTTTTATTGGTGAATCAATCACAAATTGGATTATCATACTCCGATAATGATTGTCGCCATAAGCTTGATGCGACGCGCGTGCTTCTTATGGGCAAGGAATTAATTTCAACAAAAAGGTTTAGAGACACTATGCGCAAAACTCTATTAGCCGCTCTGATGGTAATCACTTCTCAGCAGGCGTTTGCAAACCAAGAAGAACCACGAGCTACAATGAGTAACTTCAACTATGATTATGCTGAAGCTCGAATTGGTGCAAGTCCGATGACATTCGGTGCTGCAATTAGCAAGTCAATCCACCCTAACGCTCATATCGTTGGTAGCATTGATTCTAAGTTTGAAGGCGATTACGACTTTTCTGGTGGTGTTGGCTTCCACGCTCCGGTAAATAACTGGGCGGACTTTACTGGTGAAATGCTTGCTCACATCCACGATAGCGGTGAGCATCACAAAACAGACACAGGTATGGAAGTTAACCTAGGTGTGCGCCAATGGTTAGGTCCACAGCTTGAGATTGGTGGTAAAGCCGGTTACCTGAACGTTGGTGATAAAGATCGTTGGATGGGTAGCGTATATGGTCGCTTCCACTCAACTGAACTATTCTCACTAGGCTTAGAGGGCCGTATCAACCATATCTATGGTGATCAACTTATGTTTACTGCTCGCTTTGCATTCTAAGGCTATTAGCGAACGGATCGAAAAAGGTCGTGCTAAGCACGACCTTTTTTATTTAATCAATTTCTGAGCAGTACTGTAGCAGTTGCTGTTTACGGGGGTCTTGAATCAACTTCCAGTGTATTCCCTCAACCGCCCCTGCAAATTTCCAAAGCAATTTTACATCCACATCATTGCCATAGGTTCTTTTTACTTTATTGAACACTTGCGGCGCACCCAACTCCAAGAATGTTTTTACATCTTCAATGCCAGACTTCTTCACCATACGTTCGAGCGTGAGCTGCATATTCGGTAGGTCTCTAAGTCTTCTATTTTCTACAGACTTTTTGCTCGATTGCTGTTCAACAGAATTAGTAATGGAACGCTGCACTAAGTCACTTAGCATCGGTGCTCTTTCATTAAACAACGCCGTAATGTCATAGTAATTAACGGTTGCTGTAGATTGCTTTTTAACATGCCTAAACTTTTCACAATTTAGGTTTTGTAGCGTCTCGTCTAAAGCACAGCCACCACGAATAAAAACTCTATCGTTACTGATAAGCGCATACATAGCACCGTCTTTAAACAGCCCTGTACCACCAAACATGGAGCGCTTTTGAGAGATACCGAATTGAATTGTGTAGTCGTAAAAAGATTGCTCTATCATTTCCTTTGATCCTTAATCTTTTACCCCGATTAATACGATCACCAGAAATAGCAGCGGATAAATGCGAAAAAATATTATTTAGAGTCAGTCAAGATAAGTAGTAACTGCTCTGTTTGTTTTATGTGTAATTATAATAGTTCACAATGCAAAATAAGTCTGGCTCAACGTCACAAATGTGCGACTTAAAAGCAAAAGCTTTGCGAGTCACTTCACATGATTCCTATTATACAACCGATTTCATTAACAATTTTCTAATTGAATGGTGTTTCAAACGTCAAACAATTGACCTAAGACTACATTTTGGCATTTAGGTTATTGTCAATTGTAAAGCCTGACAGGTAAACTGACCTTCTATCTCCAGCTGTCGAAATCTTATGAACCACTTATCTTTTTACTGGCTACCAGACAACCAACAATTATTTATAGAGAGCTTAGAAACCGAATTTGCTGAGCTCGTAGAACAATCAATTAATACCGGAAAAATATCTCTTCCTCCAATTTCCGAAGTTGTTCTCAAGATTCAAAAACTGTGCTCCTTAGAGTCCACCGGGATTTCGGACATCGCAAATTGCCTGTTAGAAGATCCTGGACTAGCAGCTATCGTGCTCAAAGTCGCCAACTCTGTCATCTTTAATCGTGGCAATGTGACCTGTAAGGACCTTAATACCGCGGTCTCTCGCTTAGGTATCCTTCGTGTCAGAGATATTGTAACTGCCCAATCAATAGAACTTCTTAAGCACTCCGTCAATCTGACTGAGGAATGTAAGGATGTTTTGGTACAAAGTGCAGCAGTATCAAGAGAGCTCGCTGCGACCATGGTGATGGTCACCCAAGCTTTCCAAGATCAAGCGCCAACAACCTATCAATATCTTGAGCAAGAAAAAGCGTTACTTGTTGGCTTCCTAGCAGACATTGGACTGTTCTGCCTAGTCAACGAGTATCACCTCTATTTAGAGAAAGGCAACTACCTTGACTCCAACCTCGCGATGCAAATATTCCACTCGCGCTGCCCTATCACCAGTGAGCAAGTATTAAAAACTTGGGGCTTCGACAATGACTTTATCGAAGTGGCGTCGAATCAACCTAAGTCTCTAGAGCGACCGGAAGTGTCTTATCTCGATATCGCACGAATCGCCAATCACGTGTTGTTGTATCGAAAGCAAGATCACGAAGCATTAGAAGAACATGAAGTTGAAATAAACGTAGATGGTGCAGAAGTGCTGTATAAGTTAACGACGATGTCTGATCAGGAATTCAAAACCAAGACATCAGAAATTATCCGCTCAGCAGGAATGTAGGAGAGCAATCTCCTATCTCACTCTTGTTTTTGTGAAGTAAACCTCTCACAATACCGCATACGCTAATAATAACGAAGGATCGTCGCGTCAATGTTTTCAGGGATGCTGTATATTTTTACGCCGCTAGTCATCGGTTATTTTTTTTCTATTAATAATAAATCATTGCTTGAGACGTTAAATAAAGCGACCTCATGGCTGATTTACATCATCTTGTTCCTAATGGGACTGAGCCTAGCCGCATTAGATAACTTCGGAAGCAACCTCAAGACCATTGTTACCATGACATTGGTGTTTTTTGTGTCAATCGGTGCCTGCAATTTGCTGTCTTTACCACTGGTCGACCGTATTCTGCCACTAAAGACCGAAAATCTGACAAGTAACCTACCCCTTTCAGCCATGGCGTTAGAGTCACTAAAGCTCATATTAGTGGTCGGTTCAGGCTTAGTAGCCGGCCTATTGTTGCCAATAGGTTTAGGCTGGGTAGAAACTGCCAGTGAGTGGATTCTGCTCGCTCTACTATTTTTTATCGGTATTCAATTAAGAAACAGCGGACTCACGCTAAAACAGATTCTGGTAAACAAGCAAGGCATGGCGATCGCACTCATTATTGTCGTGAGCTCTCTCATAGGTGGTGCAATTGCTGCAATGGTACTTGATATCTCTGTCTACAAAGGTCTTGCTATGGCGTCAGGATTTGGGTGGTATTCACTAGCAGGAATTCTAATGGGCGATGCATTTGGACCAGTTTACGGTGGCGCATCTTTTATGATTGAACTGTTAAGAGAGCTGGTTGCACTTGTCTTTATCCCATTGTTAATCACCAGAAAACCCTGTACCGCCATAGGTTATGCAGGAGCAACTGCGATGGACTTTACCCTACCCGTCATTCAAAGCACTGGTGGCGTAAGATGCGTCCCAGTCGCCATCGTTAGTGGTTTTATTTTGAGTCTATTGGTACCAGTGATGATGTTATTTTTTGTATCACTTGCTGGTTAGATCGCAGGAAAACAGCGATTTTTCAGATATGCTTCGCTATCAAAACAACAATAAAGACGTATTAATAATTTAGTTAGCCCAATTCAAAGGACAATATAATGAAAAAATGGCTTATCGCAGCAATGCTCGTCGGAACTTCTTTTTCCTCATTTTCAGCTGACACGCAATGCTTAGAGAAGAAATACGATGCTTATATCGATGCATCTATCCAATGGTATGATGATCTCGTTCAATTAACGACCCAGCAATATCCAGAACTTGAAAGCGTTGGACAATGGTTTCTAGATGGTCGTAAAAACCATTTTGAACTTAATCGCGAGGCCGTTCATTACTACTTAAAGAACGAACCAACCAAAGTAGCAACTGAGCGCTCTATCGAAAGTTGGCTACAACTAGAACAACAAGATGTAAAAGCGCTAGCACAGCGTAATGATATGTTAGGTAAAGCTGCTGCTAAGAGCTTCGCTGATCGTCAAGCTAAACCTCATGAACAGAACTACGATCTGCGTAGCGCGTTTGCTGATTTACTCAGCCACCCAAAGAAGATCGACACCGCACTTAATAAATACAACTCGGCTATCCAGAAGGTAGAAAAAACCGAGTGTAAATAGTGGATTAACGACATTTTAAAAGCTGGCAAACTGCCAGCTTTTTGCATTTTATTTGACCATTCACACAATGCTTCGCACGCAACCCCATGAAAATTAAGTTCCCATTCCAATTTTTGCGAGACTTTCACCGCTAATTGGTTTAGATTGTGCCGCTTGCAGTAACGGAATAATAGTAGATCACGGTATGGTATCTGAGCAGAAAATTGCTGATGTCAGCTTCGAAAGCCTTCTTCGAATCTTCACTATCCCTGAAGGACCAGATTCAACTCTGACCCAAATCGAAGAAGGATTGTCCAAGAACTTAAACCAGTTTTTGCGCGAACATATAGTGGCAGAAGAAAAGCCTTTACATGAAATTGAAAAGGACTTTTCTAGTGCTGTTATTCCAGAACAACCAGCGTTTGTTTCGGACCATACTGAACACCTTCTTGATACGTTAGTATCGCACTCGGTACACACCTCTTCACCAAGTTTTATTGGTCATATGACCTCGGCCTTGCCTTATTTCTTGATGCCGTTGTCGAAAATTATGATCGCGCTAAATCAGAACTTGGTAAAGATTGAAACCTCCAAAGCATTCACGCCTCTAGAACGCCAAGTTCTGGGTATGCTCCATAAACTGATTTATGGTGAGTCCGACCCTTTCTATAGTCGATGGATGCACAGTGCTAACCATTCTCTTGGTGCATTTTGCTCGGGAGGCACCATTGCTAATATCACCGCACTTTGGGTGGCACGCAATAACGCGTTAAAAGCACAAGGTGATTTTCTTGGCGTGGAAAAAGAAGGGTTGTTTAAGGCAATGAAACATTACGGTTATGAAGGTCTAGCCGTGCTTGTCTCTGAACGTGGGCATTATTCTCTAAAAAAAGCTGCCGACGTCCTTGGCATTGGTCAACAAGGTCTGGTCGCAGTTAAAACGGATAGTTCTAACCGAATCTGCCCTGAAGATCTAAAAGCCAAATTTGCTCAGCTCAAAGAAGACAAGATCAAACCTTTTGCGGTCATTGGCGTTGCCGGGACAACCGAAACAGGTAACGTTGATCCATTAAGAGAAATCGCTCAAATCTGCCAACAAGAGTCTTGTCACTTTCACGTTGATGCGGCATGGGGCGGCGCTACTTTGATGTCGGCTAAATATCGCTCTCTACTAGATGGTGTGGAACTGGCGGATTCAGTGACAATTGATGCGCATAAGCAGCTTTATATCCCTATGGGTGCGGGTATGGTGTTGTTTAAGCAACCAGATGCCATGAAAAGCATCGAGCACCACGCTCAGTATATTTTGCGTAAAGGGTCGAAAGACTTGGGCAGTCACACTCTAGAAGGTTCACGCTCAGGCATGGCAATGCTCGTGTATGCCGCAATGCATATAATTAGCCGTCCAGGTTATGAGCTGTTGATCAATCAGAGTATAGAGAAAGCTCGTTACTTTGCTGACCTCATTAAACAACAAGACGATTTCGAGCTCGTAAGCGAACCAGAATTGTGTCTCCTGACCTATCGCTACGTTCCAAAATATGTCCGTAATGCACTGGCTAGTGCTTCAACCGAGCAGACAACCGAGATCCATAACTTGCTAAATGAACTGACCAAAGTCATTCAGAAAAAACAGCGAGAAACCGGGCTCTCCTTTGTATCTCGCACACAACTTAATCCAATTCAATGGACACTGCGCGACACTATTGTGTTTAGAGTCGTACTAGCCAACCCTTTAACTACAACGGATGTGTTAAGTTCAGTACTTGAAGAACAAAGAGATATTGCTAAAACGGTGCCTAACTTAATGGCAAGACTTGATCAAGTCTCTCACGAGATCCTTCGTACAAAAGACTAAAAGTGAAATCAATTTCATTCTCGCAGTTATGAAAATTTCTTTCTGTTTTGTGGGAGTAATACGGTAAAAACGAGCTAGAAACTGGCGATTTCTGGCTGTTTTTTCTTCAATTGTTTTTTTCTTCCATTTTTTTGTTTGATGCCTGTCATATTCTAAAGATTTCATGTGAGCTTTTATTACAGCTCGTATGCTGCTTCGTTTATACTGAGGACATGGAGTTGGCGTATTTCTAACGTACTATAAGAACTCAATGTTAGATTGAGATTTGCGAAATTACCTTTTGCTCTTCACTAATAGAATCGCCAGCAAGTTGTTCTCTTTACCCTGTGAACACTATGAATACACTAGAGAAAGTCCAAAAAAATTTAGAGAACTTCAGCAAATCTGAACGTAAGGTTGCTGAAGTTATTATGGCATCCCCCCAGACTGCCATACACTCAAGTATCGCGACACTCGCTAAGATGGCGGATGTTAGTGAGCCAACTGTTAACCGCTTCTGCCGTCGTTTAGACACCAAAGGTTTCCCAGACTTTAAACTGCACCTCGCACAAAGTTTGGCGAATGGTACACCTTATGTGAACCGTAACGTCGAAGAAGACGACGGTCCGGATGCCTATACTCACAAGATTTTTGAGTCGACAATGGCATGCTTGGACGTTGCAAAGAACAGCCTAGACCCGATGCAAATCAATCGTGCCGTTGACTTGCTGACTCAAGCAAAGCGAATCTCTTTCTTTGGTTTAGGTGCTTCCTCATCGGTTGCTCGAGATGCTCAAAACAAGTTTATCCGTTTCAACATTCCTATCTCTTGTTACGAAGACGTAGTAATGCAACGTATGAGCTGCATCAACTGTTCAGACAACGATGTTATCGTACTGATTTCTCACACAGGTCGTACTAAGAGCCAAGTTGAAATTGCTCACCTTGCTAGGGAAAACGGTGCAACAGTTATTGCCGTTACCGCGAAAGACTCGCCGTTAGATAAGGCCAGTTCACTATCTATTACTGTCGACGTACCAGAAGACACTGACGTTTACATGCCGATGGCTAGCCGCGTGGTACAGATGACCATCATCGATGTCTTAGCGACAGGCTTTACATTGCGTCGTGGCTCTGGCTTCAGAGACAACCTAAAACGCGTGAAAGAAGCATTAAAAGATTCTCGCTACAACAAAATGCCTAACTACTAGTCATAGAAAATCCGTTAAAAAAAAGAGGCCAATGGCCTCTTTTTTATTGCTCGTTAATCTGTCTCGACTGGATTATTGCGAATCTCTACTTGGTTTGAGTCCTCATGGGTTTGCGGATGACCATCGCACTGACATTGACACACTTGATTCAGAATAAAAATAAGTCTGTCTTCAGTTAATGGTATAGGGTTGCCTTTAATAGCTACTGACTTCATTGCATCAGCAGCAACCTGCTCGAAAGACGTATTACAAACGCCAAACTCGGATAGTAGTGGCAGTTCAAGCCTTTCGAGTATCATATTCACCCATAGCACGCTGTCTTCAATACTGGCATTGGTTCGTCCAGTAAGAATTTGCGCCATATTACGGTATCGATTCAACACGTCACTGCGTCCTGCTCTTTTCGCTGCTTTAATGTTCTCAGTCATAACATGTGGAGCGAGTCGTGCGGTAATCACGCTATGTGGCGCGGTAATTTTGCCACCAAGCGCTGAGGCAAGGCCATGAGCAGCCCCCAATTTGGCATTAGTTATCGCCATCCCGCCTAACATCGCGGCAAAGGACAAATCCGCACGTGATTTGGGATTATCTTGTTTGCAACCTGAGATAATGGAATAACTGAGGCGTCTCAAACCTTCTTCACAAACCATATCAGTCAATGGGTTGGGTTCACCACAAACGTACGCTTCCATTAAGTGAGTAAATGCATCCATTGCACCCCGCCCCGAAGTGTAAGCATCGGTACCGTAGGTTAGAACAGGGTCGACAATCGCCACATCAGGCAACATATCCGGATTCCGTAAACTCACTTTAACCTTATCTTGTCCAGATTTAAGTACCGCATTTTTGGTCACTTCAGCTCCGGTACTGGCTGTAGTTGGAATTGCGATCATGGGAATAGGTTTGGTTTTTAATGGCACATTTCGACCCACAACTTCAACATAGTCGTAGACATCACCCTGATTGGGAATGATCGCAGCAAGTGCCTTACCCATATCTAAAACACTGCCACCACCAATAGCAACCACCATGTCAGGCTTAAAACGCCTACCCATGATCGCCGTTTCCTCGACCATGGTAATGTTAGGCTCACCACGAATGGCGACATGCTGATAACGCATGTTTTGGCTGTGAAGATAATGAATCACAGGGTCGGCTCTTTGACGCTCCTGCCCTGTTACCAGCAACACACTGTATCCAAACTGATTGATGATTGAGAGGGAAGATTGAAGCGCGCCCTCTCCGAAGATAATACGACTAGACGTCATTAACTGAAACATACCAATATCCTTTAGGTATACCATTCGACTCACTAATCAAACCATTGCCTATGAAACTAGCAATACAAATACTCTAAGTGTGAGTCTTATTGGTAGTGCAAACATAGAAAAGAAAAGCTTCGATAAGCATGCAGTTTCCTTTGCTGCAAAAACTTGATTTAAACCAAGCTACTTAGTTTTTGCTCTATTTTATATCGACAACTTTGCCATAAATCACACTCCGTTATGTTCAACTTTGCATCTAACTGAGTAAATTATGCTCTGATAGTTTTCACCTATTAGAGCAAGTGGGATTTGCCACTTTATTTCCTTTTCATCTTGAGGCATAGTGGTTTCCAACAATATGAAAGAGCTGAGACTTGGTCTCTTTAGATGCTCAGAAAAAGTTTAATCTTCAAGGAGAAAGTCAATGTTCGTAGTGATTTTTGGTCGCCCTGGTTGTCCATTCTGTGTTCGTGCAAAAGAGCACGCTGAAAAGCTAAAAGAAAAACGTGACGATTTTAACTACCGTTACGTTGATATCCATGCAGAAGGTATCTCAAAAGCAGATTTAGAGAAAACTGTAGGTAAACCTGTTGAAACAGTACCTCAAATCTTCATTGACCAAGAGCACATTGGCGGCTGTACTGAATTCGAAGCCTACGCTAAAGAAAATCTTGGCCTTTTTGACGAATAATCGTCTGCACTATCAATAGTGTAGTTGAAAAAAGAGTCTCAATAGCCAGCTGATATAAGCTGGCTTTTTTATTTGCGAGCTGCATCCGTTTTCATCAAGACTGTCATCGATTGTCAGGCTTTGTCTGGATTAGGATAGAAATACGTAATCTAATAGTAAAACATAAAAAAAATCACTTATCTTTTTGATTATTTCGGCTACAATCGCCACACTTTATTAATCTCAACTTAAGCCTCTTCGAGCAGCTACATACAGTGAATATCGACGTAGTAAATTTGCTAGATCAAAACCCGATTCTTCTCATCTTTGTCGCTTTAGCGATTGGCCTTGCTTTTGGCAAAATTCGCTTTGGTAATCTTCAACTCGGCAACTCTATTGGTGTTTTAATTGCCTCTCTCGTCATGGGACATTTAGGTTTCAGTTTTAATGCGGAAGCCTTGACCATCGGCTTTATGCTATTTATCTACTGTGTGGGTATTGAAGCTGGTCCCAACTTCTTTGGCATCTTTTTCCGTGACGGAAAACATTATTTAATTCTCAGTCTTGTTGTGTTGGTCACCGCACTGACAGTGACCTACTTTGCTAGCCACTACTTGGGACTTGATTACGGTCTTTCCGCGGGTGTGATGGCCGGTGCTTTGACCGCTACACCAGTGTTAGTAGGTGCTCAAGACGCCTTAAATTCAGGGCTTGCGACGATTCCGCGTGGAATGGACTTCTCTTTGGTCATAGAGAATCTTTCTGTAGGTTATGCAATGGCTTACCTGATCGGCCTTATCAGTATGATCATGCTTGCCAAGTTACTGCCTAAGTTGCAAAAGCAAAACCTGCACGACTCTGCACAGCAAATCGCGCAAGAACGGGGGTTGGGCGGCTCAGGCCAGAGAAAAGTCTATCTGCCTATTATTCGTGCTTACCGTGTCGGACAAGAGCTAATCGACTGGACGGATGGGAAAAACTTGAGAGAGCTTGGTATTTATCGCCAAACAGGCTGTTATATCGAGCGAATTCGCCGTAATGGCATCTTGGCTCACCCAGATGGCGATGCTATTTTGCAAGAAGGCGATGAGATTGCCTTGGTTGGTTTCCCTGACAGTCACGCTCGTCTAGACCCAAGCTTCCGCAACGGTAAAGAAGTATTCGACCGCAACTTGCTCGACCTGCGAATCGTTGAAGAAGAGATCGTAGTAAAAAGTGACAACATTGCAGGAAAGAGCTTATCGAGCCTAAACCTTTCCGAGTATGGCTGTTTCCTCAACCGAGTCGTTCGAGCGCAAATTGAAATGCCAATGGACGCCAATATCGTGCTGGCAAAAGGGGATATTCTTCAAGTCAGTGGTGAAAAGAGTCGTGTACATGGCCTTGCAGAGAAAATTGGTTTCATTTCGATCCACAGTCAAATGGCCGACCTGCTTGCGTTTTGTAGCTTCTTTATTCTTGGCATTATGTTTGGTTTGATTACCATGACTTTTGGACAAGTTTCGTTTGGTCTAGGTAACGCTGTAGGTCTTTTGCTTGCAGGGATCACGCTCGGTTTCTTAAGAGCCAACCACCCTACTTTTGGTTATGTTCCTCAGGGAGCCTTGAACATGGTCAAAGATCTTGGCTTGATGTTCTTTATGGTTGGTATTGGCTTGAGTGCAGGCGGCAAGATGTTTGAGCACTTAACTCAAGTCGGTCCTCAGGTCATAGCGATAGCTTTCTTAGTTAGCGTTGTGCCTGTTGTTTTAGCTTACCTTGTTGGAGCGTACGTTCTGAAAATGAACCGAGCGTTGTTGATAGGTGCGATTGTGGGTGCACGAACTTGCGCACCGGCTATGGATGTTGTTAATGAACACGCACGTTCAACTATACCGGCACTTGGTTATGCGGGCACCTATGCTATTGCTAACATACTAATGACACTAGCAGGTACCATACTTATCATTTTGTCCTAGTCTTTTATAACGAAAGCTCTAGGGCAACGGTTCTATTAAAACTGTTATTTCTATATACCGCAAATAGCAAAGGGGCGCATAAAGCGCCCCTTTTCATTATCAGCTAATGTCTCGATTATAGGTCGATAACATCAAACTCTACGAGTGGTGATACATCTGCATCATAGTCCACACCGTCAACACCGAAACCAAATAGCTTCAAGAACTCTTCTTTGTACTCAACGTAGTCAGTTAGCTCTTTCAGATTTTCAGTTGTGATTTGTGGCCAAAGTTCTGCACAGTGCTTCTGGATATCATCACGCAGTTCCCAGTCATCTAGACGTAGACGATTCTTTTCATCGACCTCTGCAGCGCTACCATCAGCTTTGTAAAGACGCTGAGAGAACATACGGAAGATCTGCTCCATACAACCTTCGTGGATACCCTCTTCACGCATCTTCTTAAATACCATTGCGATATAAAGAGGCATAACAGGAATCGCCGAACTTGCTTGAGTCACAACAGACTTAAGAACCGCTACATTGGCACTACCACCAGTTTTAGCCAACTTATCGTTAAGCTCGGTAGCGGCACGATCTAGGTCCATTTTTGCTTTACCTAGGGCGCCTTCCCAATAGATAGGCCATGTCAGCTCAGTACCAATGTATGAATACGCAACCGTCTTACAACCGTCTGCAAGTACACCAGCATCTGATAGCGCGTTAATCCATAGCTCCCAATCTTGGCCGCCCATTACAGTAACAGTATCTTCAATCTCTTGTTCTGTCGCTGGCTCAACACTTGCTTCAATGATTGTGTCTGAGTTTGTGTCTACTGCTGTAGAAGTGTAAGTCTCACCAATTGGTTTTAGCGATGAACGAATCAGCTCACCCGTTTCTGGAAGCTTACGTACTGGAGAAGCCAATGAGTAAACCACCATGTCGATTTGACCAAGATCTTCTTTGATTAAATCAATAACTTTTTGTTTTGCTTCGTTAGAGAAAGCATCACCGTTGATGCTCTTCGAGTACAAGCCTTCTTCTTTTGCTAGCTTGTCAAAAGCAGCAGAGTTATAGAAACCTGCTGTACCAGTCTTACGTTCTGTACCTGGTTTTTCGAAAAATACGCCGATTGTCGCCGCACCACCACCGAATGCCGCAGCGATACGAGAAGACAGGCCATAACCACTAGAAGAACCAACAACAAGTACACGCTTTGGCGCGTTTGCAATTGGTCCTTGAGCTTTGGTATAAGCGATTTGTTCTTTTACGTTTGCTTCACAACCTACTGGGTGAGTAGTAGTACAAATAAATCCACGAATTCTTGGTTTGATGATCATATTCAGTTCCTCAAAAAATCCCTAGTAGGATAAGAGTTTCAATCCCAGTTCGCATCTTATTTCTGTCAATTTCCTTGAATTTTCTAAGTGGTTGGAGCACTTTCGGCGCCTAATCCTCGATTTCTATAAAAAAAGCGCCCTATAAAAAGGCGCTTTTTGCAATTAACAAGAATAGTTTCTGTCCTAGTTAGGCAACACTATTCAACTTTGGTTTGGACTCTGAGTGCGTTCTTACTTCAGACATGTCATGGCTAAAGTGGTCAACTTGAATCGCTTTGTAGCGAAGAGCATCCGCTTCACGAATTCTAGCGACTTCTTCTTCAGTCAGAACATTAGCTTCAAGTGCTTGGTTCAATCGATCTTCCAATAGACCTTTCTTCGCCACTTTGCCTTCTTTCACACCAACAAACAGCTTTTTCTCTAGGTCACGAATGTTGTACATCGCGATAAAGGCGTTTTCCATAAGACCGACATTATCGTCCTCTTTTGGCCCGATGTAACATAGGTGAGTCAGGCGATCACGATGCGCACCCGGTACCATCATACTTTTTGCTAGTTTCAACCCTAGATCGTCTGATGGTTTCTCAAAATGGTTACCAATCGGGAATAATAGACCTTTCAAAGTCACCCCTGCCCATCGTGCTGGGAAGTTGCGGTAAGCTTCGTTCAGTGACTTCGCTGCATGGTAGAAACAATGTTGAACCGAGTAATGAACGTAATCCAAGTCAGCTTGTTGACGACCATCATCTTCATACTTCTTCAACGCCGCAGAGGCCATGAACAGGTAAGCAAGACCGTCACCTAAACGTGCTGAGATCATCTCTTTACGTTTCAGATCACCACCCAATGTCAACATGGCAAAGTCGGCACTCACTGCTAAGGCTTTACTTAGGCGAGTTAGGTCTTTGTAGTAGCGTTTCGTTGGACCACTCATATGAGCACCGACAAATGCAGAACCCGTTAATGCTGCAGTAAAGGCACCCAAGGTGTTTTTAGTTGCATGACCGATATGTTTGAACAGTAACTTATCAAAGTCCTCAGCAGCCTGTTTTTCATCAGGGTTAGCTGCCGCTTCCATCTCTTTAAGGACATATGGATGACAACGTGTTGCGCCCTGACCAAAGATCATCAAGTTACGAGTGAGGATGTTTGCACCTTCTACTGTGATAGCTACCGGGATACCCAAATAGCTCGAAGCAAGGTAATTCATAGGACCATCTTGGATGGCACGTCCAGCGTGAATATCCATAGAGTCATTGAGAATAGTACGTGCCATCTCAGTCATATGGTATTTGGCAATCGCTGTAACGATTCCTGGTTTTTCCCCCATATCCAGCGAGGTAGTCGTTAATGTTCGAGTCGCTTCAAGTAGGTAGGTTAAGCCACCAATACGGCCCATAGCTTCTGCTACACCCTCAAACTTACCGATAGACATACCAAACTGTTTACGAACATAAGCGTAAGCACCCGTTGTTCGTGTTGTTAGGTGTCCAATAGCGGTACCTAGTGCTGGAAGTGAGATACCTCGACCTGCGGACAGACATTCAACCAACATTCTCCATCCACGACCAGCATACTCTTGACCACCAATCAGCCAATCCATTGGGATAAATACATCTTTACCACGTGTCGGACCGTTCATGAATGCCAAATGCAATGGGTCATGACGCTCACCGATCTCAACACCTTTATGGTCTGCTGGAATCAGTGCACAAGTGATACCGATATCTTCTTTGTCACCCATAAGTTTGTCGGGATCGTGCAATTTGAAAGCAAGACCCAACACAGTCGCAACTGGTGCAAGCGTGATATAACGCTTATTCCAATTAAGGCGAATCCCTAATACTTCTTTGCCTTCATGCTCGCCATAACAAACGATACCTTTATCTGGGATACCGCCAGCGTCAGAACCCGCTTCAGGGCCCGTCAATGCGAAACATGGGATATCAGTACCGTCAGCCAAGCGTGGCAACCAATAATCTTTCTGCTCTTGCGTTCCGTAGTGAGACAGAAGCTCACCCGGGCCTAGTGAGTTTGGAACCATAACCGATACGGCAGCACTAATACTGCGAGTCGCAATTTTAGTTACAATGGTAGAGTTCGCTAGTGGCGAGAACTCTCTACCGCCAAACTTTTTAGAGATAATGAGAGAAAAGAAACGCTCTTTACGCAAGTATTCCCATACTTCTTTCGGTAAATCGCGGTCTTCTTTCACGATTTTGTTGTCATCTAGCATCTCTAGCAGTGTTTCAAGCTCATTGTCCATAAAGGACTGCTCTTCTGCTGACAGCGTCGGCTTGGGGTACTGGTGTAGTGTTTTAAAGTTAGGCGTTCCAGAGAATAACTCTCCATCCCACCATACGCTCCCTGCTTCCATTGCTTCTTTCTCGGTTGCCGATAGTGGTGGCAATACCTTCTTAAACATTTTGAATGCAGGGTCACTTATCCATTTTCTTCTCAGAGAGCTCATGATACCTATCCTTTTGTTCAGATTATTTCTTGTTATTATTTGGGTTATTAGTTTGATTAAGGTTTTAGCTTGGTAGTCATTATTCCGCCGCTACACCTGCAGCGAGATAGGGAATTATTTGGTTGATGATTGCTTCTGCGTCTACTTCTTTATCAAAGGAACTCAAAGCAATTTCTGATAATGCTTGACTCGATGCCATAGTGAATACGCATGTACCCAGTGTTAGGTGCAAACGCCAAAACAGGGTTTCTGCATCTAACTTTGGATTCGCTTTCATCACGGATTGAGTGAACATCGCTAGCGCTTCGGTGTACCGAGTAGTGATAAACCAGCGCAAGTGGCCTTGAACATCAGTATAGCCACGTCCAACTAGCGACATGAATCTGCTCGCTCCTCCCGGCTTCACTTGGTTCAAGCTAAGCAAAGGTGACTTTAGCGCACCAAATACATCGGCCATTGTGTAGTGCTCACGCTCATTCAGTTCGTAGAGCGCCGCTTCTACAGCTGGCATAAACGCTTCTAGATAACGATTAAGTACTGCTCGAACCAGAGTTTTTTTATCGCCAAAATGATAGTTCACGGAGGCTAAATTCACGTTAGCCTTGCTAGTGATAGTTCGTAGAGAGGTATCGTTGAATCCATGCTCAGCGAACAGTATCTCTGCGACATCGAGAATCTTATCCTTGGTAGTTACTCTATTGGTCATTTCAATCATCCGTATCAAACACATGTTTGAATATACTCTCGCAACAGCAAGATAACAAGTGATTAACATCAAACTTTTTAATAAACACGCAAGACTGGTCGGATAAGGTTTATAACCACCTGTTTTCATTAAACTTTGAAAATTTTCTAAAAAAACGTGTTTTTTTAATGAACTAACTCATCGTTATCGGGTCTATTTAAGTGTTATCAACAATGACTTGTTTTACCGACATGACACTGATTTCCATTGTTATTGTTGATGACATATGCTGCTTTTTCTTATTAACTCCTATTTTTGTATCCGCCCAAACCAACATTGGTTTGGGCTTTTTTTATCCGTTTTTCAAACATAAAAAAACCCAGCCTAAGCTGGGTTTGTGTAATCATAGTTTCTGGCAGTTAGTATTGAACCTTCGGTTCTGGCGCCTCTTCTTTAGGAAGCGAGAAGTTAAGCAATATGTAGCCAAGAACAGCTGCTGTTGTTGAGCCCATCAAAATGCCCAATCTAGCGTATGTATCAAACTCGGGGCTCACTCCAGTAAACGCCAGAGATGATATGAAAATCGACATGGTGAAGCCAATACCACACAAAACAGATACCGCAAACACCTGCTTAAAGTCCACACCATCAGGCAGTTTTGCCACACCAAGTTTCACTGCTAACCAACTAAAGCTGAAGATACCTAGTGGTTTACCAACCAAGAGACCTAGCGCAATACCAAGTGGCAACATCGACGTTAGACCCGACATTGACACGCCTTCCAACGAGATGCCAGCATTGGCAAACGCGAAGATAGGTAGAATCAAAAATGCGACGTATGGATGAAGCGCATGTTCTATATGTTTCAGCGGTGACTTTTCGCCTTCATTGCCTTTAAGAGGAATAGCAAAGCCTAAAACCACACCAGCCAAGGTTGCGTGCACTCCAGAGGCCAATACGCTCACCCAAAGAACCGCACCAACCAAGAGGTAAACAGGTATGCTTGTCACCTTCTTCGCATTCAACATGAACAACACGGCGGTCATTATAAAGCCAATAGTTAACGCCAACGTAGACAGATCGCTGCTATAAAACAACGCAATAATAACGATAACGCCTAAGTCATCAATGATAGCAAGCGCGAGTAGGAATACTTTCAGAGCTACAGGGACACGCTTACCCAGCAACGCCATAATACCTAAAGCAAACGCGATATCCGTTGCTGCTGGGATTGCCCAGCCACTCATAGCTTCAGGATCACCCATGTTAAACAGTACATAAATAAGTGCTGGAGCTAACATGCCACCAACTGCGGCAATCGCAGGGAAGATAGCAGTCTCTCTAGACTTCAATGCACCTTCCAGTAGCTCACGTTTTACTTCCAAACCGATCAGGAAGAAGAAGATCGCCATCAAACCATCGTTGATCCAGTGTGAGATAGACAGACCAAACACGTAGGTATGAAGCACGCCTTGATACATTTCGTTCAATGGAGAGTTTGCGACGAACATAGCGATCGCAGCAGCAATAACGAGGATGATACCTCCAGCTGACTCCATCTTGAAAAAATTACGAATGACGTCATTCATGTTGTAAAGCCCTTAATAGTTATTCATCTTGTCAGAATGTTAAAAATTGTATATCTAGTTAATTTTCAGAAAAAATCGATTCTACGGAGTTTATACTAAGGAATTTCCGAAATATAAAACTAAACCGTTCGAGATATCCTCACAAGTAATGGCCGTGTTAGATAGAAGTATAGTGCATAGATGAGCAGCTAGTCATTGATAAATTCAATCACTTAGCTGTAGTCAATATCATTTGAGAGTTGAAGGCAGAAGAGAATTAGTAACAGATTGTTACTTGTAACTATATAACAACAAAAAGGTTTTTCTTACCTAATAACCACTAAGTTGCATAAAGCCAATGGCAGAATCTGAACCTTTGGCCGTAACTGACCCTTGCCATTGTGGTACGACGAAATTCACCCAGTTATCTCGCTTACGAGCATTAATAACCAAGTCGACATTTTGGCTGGGGATTTGTAGATTCCAGGATAGAGGCACACGAGTTCCTGACGCAAATTCCGTATAGTTGAGTGCCTTAAGTATGATGTCCTCCGATGGGATGTTAATGATGTTACCTTTAATATCAATCAAAGCAGCCGTGGTATAGGGCATATTGTCTTTGTAACGATATTGGCTCACCTGTAGCGCTTCAGTATCGCTCAGCCAAAGAAGAAAGTTATCTTCGCCGACATAATTTGCACCAACAAGCTCACTACCCCACTCTTTACTTAACCAAGCGCGGCCTGTCACTTTCAGCACCTTACCATCTGATAGGGTCAACTCTCCTGTTGATGCAACAAACGGCGATTCAAAAGTATAAGATGCGCGAGGGAGTAGATCATGTTTGGCGTGGTAGCCATTTTCGCCAATAAGAGCATATGGCCCGGTTTGTTTTAACTGAAGATTCACACTGAAGTTATCGCTGGATAAGCGCAGATTCCCGGGCAGTGGCTGATTAGACAGAGAACGCCAAGACCACTCATCAATCCAAACGCGAAATGGACGGCTAAGACCTCCCGCCTGACCGATACCACCACGAGCGATGCGCTGATCAGTAAACATTCCTAAATGGCTATTCATCACTAAATTTGCGATGTAGATCTGTGGATCTTGCCAACCCGTTGCAATACGGTCATCGCTGGCATAGCGAAAAAAGCGCCATCTTAGCCAGTATGCCTGACCAGATTCGTCTTTCAGCTGCACCACCATTTGCCACCATTCATGTTGGAATTCAGGATGAAAACGGAAGTCTCTTGGTAGCTCAACCTCTCGGTCGGGTAAAACAGGTTCAAAAACCTTACGACCTGGAGAACCAAATACAGTATTGATATAGGTCGCTTTAGTCACACTGGGCTTTGACTCGCGTGATTCCGTTAGCCAAATTGAAGTGCTAGCGACCACCACTACCAGCAAGCATGAGAAAATAAGCTTCTGCATACGATTCATCTATAACGCATCCCTTAACGAATGAATCGGTGTATTACGTATCAACTTCAGCACTGGTAGCGCTCCTGCAACTACCAAGGCCAACAGAGACCACAAACATGTGGTGAGATACTGCCATGGGACAATCTGCAGTTGTAAAGACCAACCGAACGACTGCTTGATCACAATATCCACAATCAGTTGCGCCAGTGCAATACCAAGCGGCATAGCAATAATGGCAGAGATAAGCCCAAACACCAGCAACTGTAAGCCACCCATTAACACTAGCTCTTTTGCCGAAATACCTAGACAGCGCAGTAATGAGGTATGACGTTGTCTAGAGATCTCCCCTGCTATCGTTGCAAAGAAGATACCAAACACAGCAATCACCAAAGTGATATTGCCCAGGGTGTCAGCAATCGCAAAAGTACGATCAAAGGTTGTCATTGCTTTAGCGTGAATAGACGTGTTGTCGTAAATCCGTTCACTGTTTAGCCTAAATGTCGATTGCAGGCGTCTTTCGACAAACAGCGATTGCGACTTATCATTAAGCACCGCGCCCAACGCCACATCACCAGAACCTTCTAAGTTGGCTAGCCAACGATTTTGCGATAACAGTACTTGATGATAAGGGTTTCCGTAATCATAGTAGACACCTATCACGTGCCAGTTCCCACCTAGTGGTGGGCCTAAATCGACATAATCGCCCGGACGAATATCTAACTTAAGTGCCATAGATTCGCTGATCATGACACTGCGAGAGTGGTGAAGATTATACCAATAGTTAGGAACAGCAATTTTAACAGTTAACGCGTCGCGTTCACCTTCTGAGTCACCCGTACTAACCACTTGCATCATGCCATGATCTGTCGGAATCTCCTCTTCCCAGCGCCACCAGACGCGATCAACTTCGGGCTGAGCTTCCAACCATTTACTCATGCGAACTGCATTATTGTTGGTTGGATAGACGTAAATATCGGCCGCAAGCCTTTGGGTTAACCATCGGTCAGTAGTATCTCTAAAACTACCAACCATAGTCTCAACCCCCATATTAGCAGCCATAGCTAACATAAAGGCCATATTGGCAACACCGCGGTAGCTCATACTGGCTGCCGCGTCCGCAAAGAACCAACGGACTTTCACCCAGCGGAGAGAGTACGAGAATAACGTGAAGATTTTCCAAGTAATAAACGGCGTAATCAATGCGACACTTAACAGCATCAAAACAATGATGGCATAACCTGAGTTCTGCGACTTAGGTGCTTGATAAATTGCAACTGCAGCCACACAAAATCCGCATGCTACAAACGCTTGCCATGTAAACTCTGCCCCGGTAAATCGCATTAACGATAGACGAGCAGAAAGTCGAATAGGTTGAGATTTCAAAAGTCGGACTAACGGCCAGCCGCACGAGACCACAGCACCAGTGAACGCCAATAAGAAGCTATATAAGCTCCACTGCCAGCTCCACTCAATGCTCAAACCAATGTTAGCATCATAAAGGTCATTCAAGCTCTGTGAAACCGCCGGAATCAACTGATTTGCCAATGCTAAGCCAAACAGATTGCCACCTAGCCAGCTCAAGAACACTAAAGCCGCTAGTTCAAGACACAAGGCTTGAGTCAACTGCCACCCCGAGACACCGACTTGGCGCAGACTACCAACCAAAGGCTGACGCTGAGCTAAAGACAACGACATCGCTTGATAGAAGATAAACAGGCCAACAACGAAAGACAGCATACTCATCGCAGACAAGTTGGTGTGGAATGCTTTAGTGAGCGACTCCAGTTCTGATTGTGAGCTGCGTGATAACGTCATACCATTTGGAATCATCTTACGAAGATTCTCAAGTTTGGCTGCACTCATCTCACCACAAGCAATTACAGACAACCCAGACGATTTTTTCATCGCACGGACTAAAGACATATCCGCTAAGATACGCGTGCCGCGAATACCTTTCTTAGAATCAATCTTGATAGGGCCTAACTGAATTCCATTATTGAGCGTCAACGTATCACCATTTTGCCAACCCTTAAGCTCGGCAAGATCATGACTCACAATAATTGTCGTCGGGACTTTTATCATATCTTGCGATGCGATATCGCCAATAGTGACGACATTACGCAGCTGCAATAAAGAAATTGGGTCTACACCAACTAGGTTAAGTTCCAAACCATCGACTGTAGTTACTTTTTGGATATCAAAAGGAACACATTGTTTGAACCCTTCGCGGCGCAGTTGGATATAGAAGCCTTGCGGAATTTTGGTTTCTGCGTGCTTAGGACGAATGCGGTATGGAACGGGATTAGCGAAAAGTTTTTCACCGCTTGCGTAAGCCTGTTTAGCGTGGTGGTTTATAGCCGTAACGCCAACTAATAACGATACACCAAGCGTTAAACCAAGCCAGACGAGAAGTATTTGTAGCGGGTGGCGACGATAATGGCCAAGTAGTGCTTTAACTACGGGCCATAACATGAAGTTGCCCCCCTTGAAGGCGGATAGAACCGTCCATGTGAGAAGCGACTTTTTCACTGTGGGTGACGACAAGCAAGGTACACTCTAGATGTCTTGTGAGTGAAGTAAGAAGTCGCATTACCGCTTCAGCGTTACGCTCATCCAAGCTACCCGTTGGCTCATCGGCTAGCAGGATTTTTGGCTCCATATAGAGCGCGCGAGCAATAGCCGCACGCTGCTGTTGCCCCCCAGAAAGCTCTTCTGGATAACGACCAAGCAACGCCATTAAATCTAAAGCGGATAAAATCTGACGCCAAAGCCCTCGATCTTCTGGCAGTCCTTTAATCTGTCTGCAGAATCGAATATTGTCGGCAATATTAAGAGTTGGTAGCAAATTGAACTGCTGAAAGATATGACCAATGTTATTTCTTCGATAAGCCGTTCTAAGACTTTCTTTTGCGTCATGCATAGCAAAATCGGGGTACCAGATTTCCCCAGAATCGACCTTATCGATGCCAGCGATTAAGTTAAGTAGTGTACTCTTACCCGAGCCACTTTCACCCATCAATGCCAGTTGTTCACCTTGCGACAGTGTTAGCTCTGCACTTTGCAATACAGGATGGAATTCTCCACCGTCAATATAGCCTTTACAAAGGTCTGACAACTTAAGCATTCAATCTCTTCAATCACTGGTAAATTTGGAGTGTGAATCTACACTAAATTTGCAGTTCTAGGAAGCAAATTTGGCCATAAAGCCCCTACATTGAGTCGGTTTAGCTCAATTTCGATTCAAGATATCGTTTTTTAAAAGAATTGGAATTTGGAACATATACGCGTGAAAACACCCTAATTAGCCATCATGTATTGTAAACAAATGAAGATAAACTAGAAAAATGTGTTAAATTTTATAGAGATAACAATTAAGAGAGATAACGGAATATGAAGCGCGTATTGGTATTAGGGGCGTCGGGTTATGTCGGTTCTCAGCTCATTCCTATCCTACTGGACCAAGGCTACGAAGTAACAGCAGCGGCTCGTCAAATAGACTACCTAAAAAGCCGTGTCGTCCCCCACTCGATGCTTAAGTTTGAGTATCTTGATCTCGCTAATCGAGACGCCACAATGGCACTCATTCCTAAGTTCGATATCGTTTATTTCTTGGTACATGGTATGGCTCATGGCCATGACTTTTTGGACTACGAGCTCTCTCTTGCTCAAAACTTCAAAGATGCGCTCGATATTGGTCATGTTGAACACGTCATCTATCTCAGCGCAATTCAACCTCAAACTGGTAATTCCGAGCACCTTGCAGCCAGAAAAGCAACCGGCAAGCTTCTTCGTACCAGTAAAGTGCCAATTACCGAACTGCGTGCAGGTGTTATTATAGGCCCCGGCTCTGCCGCTTACGAAATCATGAGGGATTTCGTCTATAACCTACCTATCTTAATCGCCCCCAAATGGGTGGACTCCAAAGCGAATCCTATTGCTTTACAAAACCTCAATTATTACCTAATCGAACTGGCTAAAGAGACATCACCCGATTCAATTATTTATGAGGTTGGTGGCCCCGATACCTTGTCTTACCGCGAGCAGTTCGCCGTTATTTGCAGCAAAATAAACAAACCACTACGACTCTGGTCAACGCGATTTCTTACACCTAAACTCGCCTCATACTGGCTCGGTGTTGTAACTTCGGTTCCTTCAAGCATTGGCAAAGCATTATTGGCAGGGCTAGAGCATGACTTTATCGCCGATTCTCAAGCAATCAGAGCTCGTTACCCACAAGATATGGTTTCCTACTCTGACTCAGTCTCAGAAACCATAGAAAAAGAAGGTACCTTTGTTCGTAGCAATGTTTGGGGCTACGACCCTGCGGCATTAACGCGATGGCAAGCAGGATTTGGCTATTACCCAAAGAAGACTGGGGCCAGCTATTTCACTGATAAATCCACTGAGCAGCTTTGGGAGGTCGTCAAACAAATCGGCAGTCCGAAAGAAGGCTATTTCTTTGCTAACACACTGTGGCGCACTCGAGAATGGTTAGATGTACTGTTTGGTGCAGGAAGACCAATAAGGCGCTCACCTGAAGGACCAGAATTAAAAGTGGGTGACTTTATCGATTCATGGAAAGTCATTCGATGTGACAAGCCGCATTTTCTGTCACTATTGTTCGGAATGAAAGGCCCTGGACTGGGGCGACTGGAATTCACCATTACTGATCATGGCGACAAAAGAGAAATCAACGTGACTGCGTGGTGGCACCCGCAAGGATTCAAAGGTCTGCTTTATTGGTTTGCAATGATGCCTGCACACTTGTTCATTTTTAAAGGAATGGTAAGGGCGATCTGTCGCAAAGCCTAGTCGTTACAAATACTTCAACCTCTATGCTTTGCGACAATTATACTCTCATACTACTAAGCTTTAACTTAAGCTTTAAATGACAGAGGGATTTCAGCTAGCTGTGTCCCTTTGTTCATTGGATAAATAAGATATTCGCCGTGATACTTTACTTTCGATTTGTAATCAGTGCGTTTGTGGAGCATAAAGCCAGCCTCGTACGCTTTAGTCACAAACTCCGCATGATTACCACGTACAAACCAACTCATCGGCTTCACCAGGTTTTCTGCATCAAAGCAGTCGTCACATTGATTCGCGCACAGTGCGAAAGAGTTATGACCATCGGTGAAGAATTGAACTTTACTGCCATCAGTCAGAATCTCTGAGGTGCAGACACCCCAACCCGCCGCTTCCATGTCTTCAATAAACTGTTCAATCTTTGCATCAGTTACTGGTTGTACGTCACCAGAAAAAAACTCAGCATAGTAAGCAGAAATGCGCTTAAACAAAGGTTCAAGCATTGAATCATTACCCTTGGAACGCCCAGATTTCTGCCATTGAATTAGGTTAGCACTGGTCGTTTTCCCAAAACGCTGAGTTTTTATCGCTTTTGTTACCCATCGAACAAGAAAGTGATTGTTAGTCACTGGAGAATTAATCAATTTGCCTGAAGCATGCTCATTCGCCAATTCTTCAAGTGCACTGTTTACGACTTTTTGGATCTCTGAATAGTAGTCAGACATTATGCTTTTTTCCCAAACGTCCAATATAAGGCGGCGGATAATACCGAACAAATAGCCATTAATGCAATCATAGGCCAAACTGTTCCACCCGGAAGCATTGCCACAATCGCTCCAATGACAGAGCCAGTACCAAATCGCAATGTTCCTGCAAGTGAAGAAGCCGTGCCCGCCATCGTTGGATAACCGCTTAACAACAAGCCCATTGAATTACTACCGATGGTCGACAGCGTACCAATAAATAACATAACGAAAGGAACCGTGCCCCAAATCCCAAGATCTAAAATACCACTCGCTAAAAGTCCTAGACCTGCGAACAGCTGAATGCTTAGCCCAAAACGAAGCATGCCATGTAGGCCAACTTTCTTCACCATACGGCCATTAATGCTGGTCATGATGATCATTGTGACAATGTTCAGGCCAAACAGATATCCAAACTGATCTGGCGTCACACCATAGATATCAATATAGACAAACGAGCCCGCGGTAAGAAAGGCAAACATACCAGCAAACGAAAACGCTCCAGAGAACATCAGTCCCATCGCGACCGGATTCTTGCACAACCTCAGGTAATTTCTGATCGTGGTTCGAAAACGAAGTGGTTGTCGATTTTCTGGAGCTAGAGTCTCCGGAATTTTCCAAAGTACCGCTGCTATTACCACTCCAGAAAATGCTGTCAGCACCCAAAATATCGAACGCCACCCAAACCAGACCGCCAAATGGCCCCCTATCATAGGCGCCACTAACGGAGCCAAGGTAATGACTAAGGTGACAAAAGACATGGTACGCGCGAAATCTTCCTTATCGAACATGTCGCGAACCACAGCTTGGATAATGACCGCTGCCGCTGCACCCGCAAAGCCTTGGGCAGTACGAATATAAGTTAAAGATTCAATGGTCGTCGCGGTGGCTGATATCGCTGAAGCAACGCCAAAAAAGAACACACCAAATAGCAGGATCGGCCGGCGACCAAAACTATCAGCGAGAGGACCATGTAAAAGTTGGCCGATAGCAAATCCGGCAGTGTATACCGTTAATGTAATCTGAACAGCCCCGGCTGTTACCCCTAAATCTTGTGCGATAGTTGGCATCGCGGGCAAGTACATATCGATAGCAAGAGGCGTTAACGCGCCTATGGCTCCGAGAACTAGGAAAAGAACTAAACCTAGTTGAGGTATGTCGGGCTGCGATACTGGTTTAGAACTCATATCGCTCCTAATGAAATCTTTATTTGTGTGCGATCCGTGCCAACAAATAAACAACCTAGACTCAATTTATCCCATTGAGTGAAGTGAGATAGCGCAACAACAGAGCGCTATCTTCGGGGTAACCGTAATATAAGGAAGGCTCTCAGAGTTCGAGAGTAATGACTCATTACGGGTATTACTTTTACTCTGGACGAGTAGACGTTTTATCTATCAAAACAGTTTATTAGTATTACTTTTTCCAGACAGAGTCAATTTCTTCTTGAGTGAGATATCGATACTCTCCTGGCTCAAGCATTTCATCAAGAACAATGTCACCGACGCTTTCACGGTGTAGACCTTCAACTTTATTACCTAGCGCCGCAAACATACGCTTGACTTGGTGATATTTGCCTTCGTGAATGGTTAATAACACTTCTTTTTCATCAATAATTTCAAGTTGTGCTGGCAGAGTTGGCGCTTTCTCATTTCTAAGTTCAATGCCTTCTTCGAATGCCTTGATGTAATTATCTTGCACAGGGTCTGCTAACCATACGCGATAAGTTTTTGCACATTTATGTTTCGGTGAGGTAATTCGATGAGACCACTGACCATCGTCTGTAATTAACACCAAACCTGTTGTATCAACATCTAAGCGACCTGCAAAATGAAGGTTCTCCATTTTGACCTCATCGAGCAACACAAACGCTGTGTGATTAAAGCCATCTTCATGAGAACAAACAAAGCCATCTGGTTTGAATAACATGATATAACGCGGACCCTGCATGCGGACCTCTCTATCTTGCCATTCGACACTGTTATCTTCAGTGACTTTAAATGCACCGCTCTTTTGTACTAAGCCATCAACGGTAACATCACCGGATTTAATGATTTTTGTTGCTTCTTTACGTGTTGCGCCTAAAGCGTCACACAAAAACTTATCTAAACGCATGAATACCTCGTTTTCATTTCGTGAGGTATTATAGAGCGGTTTTTTGAAATGTAGAGTAAAACTGAGCCGTATGTACACGCTTCGCCCCTACCAAGCCGATTCTGTTAAAGCTGTTATCCACTATTTCCGCAAAAACGACACCCCCGCGGTGATCGTATTGCCCACTGGGGCTGGAAAAAGCTTAGTTATTGCCGAACTTGCAAGGCTAGCGCGAGGTCGTGTTTTGGCTCTAGCGCACGTTAAAGAGCTCGTAGAACAAAATCACGCAAAATACGAAGGCTATGGACTCAAAGGCTCTGTTTTCTCTGCCGGCTTAGGTAGAAAAGAGACATCCGAACAAGTGGTGTTCGCCTCCGTTCAATCAGTAGTTAGAAACTTGGATGCATTTGCCAATCAATTTTCACTGCTTGTTATCGACGAATGTCACCGTGTACCAGAAACCAAAACATCAAGCTATCAAAAAGTGATCAGCCACCTATGCGAGATTAATCCTGGAATTAAGATCCTTGGTTTAACTGCAACCCCCTATCGTCTTGGCGTTGGCTGGATCTATCAATATCACACCAAAGGACTGGTTCGCAACGACGAAGCTCGTTTCTTTAAAGATTGTATCTTCGAGCTTCCTATCCAATACTTGCTCGATGAGGGCTTTTTAACACCTGCGAAACTGATCGACGCTCCGGTCCTTAGCTACGACTTTTCTCAGCTCAAACCTACCAGTATGGGTAAATACAAAGAATCTGAAATGGATCTTGTTATTGAGCAATCAAAACGTGCAACACCGCAAATTGTGGAGCAAATAAAACGCTATAGTGAAGACAAACAAGGTGTCATGATTTTCGCTGCGACGGTTCGTCATGCGCAGGAAATCCTGTCGCTGCTACCGAGTGAAAACAGCCAAATTGTCATTGGTGATACGCCAACACCTGAGCGCGACGCTATCATCAGTGACTTCAAAAATCGTAAGATCAAGTTCTTGGTTAACGTTTCGGTTTTAACTACTGGATTCGATGCGCCCCATGTTGATCTGATTGCAATTCTTCGTCCAACCGAATCCGTCAGTTTATATCAGCAAATCGTTGGCCGTGGTTTACGATTATCAGAGGGCAAGTCAGAGTGTCTCGTTCTAGACTATGCGGGCAACACGTACGATTTGTATCAACCTGAAGTCGGCAACCCTAAACCTGATTCTGATTCCGAAATTATCACCATCCCCTGCCCTGCGTGCGGGTTCAATAATGACTTCTGGGGTAAACTCGATGCCAATGGTTTTTTAATTGAGCACTTTGGTCGCAAATGTCAGGGCTATTTCACCGACGAAGAAACCGGAGAACGTGAACACTGTGACTATCGCTTTAGAGCCAAGTACTGCTCTGAATGCGGCGCGGATAACGATATCGCCGCGCGAATCTGTCACGAATGCGACGCCACTTTGGTAGACCCAGATAAAAAACTCAAAGAAGCCCTTAACCTCAAAGACGCGCTAGTCTTCGAATGCACCGACATGAACCTTGTTGTTCATAAAGATGAAAAAGGTAAAAACAGTCTTAGAGTTAACTATATTGGAGAGAACGATGCCCAAGTCAGCGAGTTTTGGTCATTAAATACCAAAAAGCAGAAAGAATCGTTTCTCGCTAAGTTTGTACGCCCACATTTGGCCGACAAGCATCGTGAGTTTGATGCCACTTCGCCAACAAAAGTCGTGAACAATCAACATCGTTTCCGATTGCCCGCATTCGTCATAGCCAGAAAAAGTGGTCGATTTTGGAAAATGAGAGACAAAGTTTTTGACGACGAACTGAACTAATCACTGTTCAGCTTTCATTCATGTTTGCAAATGTATATTTTAACTATGTTGAAAATATTGGGTCTCCGCCATGCTAAATAAAACCAAACAGACAATATCTATCGTCTCGCTCTCCCTATTATTGGCAGTACCGCTTAGCGCCCATGCCGAATTTTTCTTAGACTCAAGCAAACCAAGTGGTCACGACCTCGTGCAGGATGTGCAACCGGATGGTGCCCGCATTGAGTTTGAAGAGGACCAAGACGAGGTCTATGACGCTGTACAGCAAGGGCTTATCAAACCATTTTCTGAGTTGTTTGCGACGGTAGAACGCGACCTCAATGGTCGAGTGATCAAAGTCGAACTAGAAGAAGACGACGATGAGTGGATTTACGAGCTAAAATTGCTTCATGAACAAGATGTTATTAAAGTCGAATATAACGCCACCACACTGGAGATGATGGAAATCAAAGGCCATAATCTTCAAAGAGTCATAAGAAAATAAAATAGAGAACAATAATGAAAATTCTTGTCGTGGAAGATGACCCAAGACTGGGTGAACAAATATTAGAAACTCTAGAAAGCGCAGGTTGGGTGCCAGAACTTGCCCAAGACGGAATCGATGCGCTTTACCGCGCTACGTCAGAAGAGTGGGATGCTATTGTTTTGGATTTAGGACTTCCTAAGATTGATGGCTTGACGGTACTTAAAGGCATTCGAGACGAAAACATTAACACACCAGTCGTCATTCTTAGCGCACGTGACACTTTAAGTCAGCGCGTTGAGGGCCTAAATGCTGGTGCAGATGATTACCTTACCAAGCCATTTGAGATGATTGAGCTTATTGCACGTATCCGAGCTCAACTACGACGCGCTTCTGGCAACGCCTCTCCGTTGATGCAAGTCGGTGACTTAAGCTTAGATACACGAACTTCAAAAGTAATGTGGCAAGGTAACGCAGTAAGCTTAACCGCACTGGAATATAAGGTCGTTGCTTACTTTATGCATAATGCCGACAAGGTCATTTCTCGTACTGAGTTAGTCGAGCATATCTACAAACAAGACTTTGATAGAGACTCAAACACAATTGAAGTGTTCATCGGTAGAATCCGTAAAAAAATCGCTCCCAAAATCATCAAAACCGTACGTGGCTTAGGGTATCAACTTAATGCCTGATATTAGCGCGACTCGGCTCAAAACAGAGTTCAAGCGACTCAGTCTAAAAACGCGATTATTGCTGGCAGCCACCTTGTGGTTGTCAGCCATGATGATCGCCGCCGGTATTCTCATTCCAGGTCTAGTCCGTGATTACCTTAGTCAAGACTTAGAAACTAAGCTTGGACTGACTATGGATGAAATCGCCGCTAATCTAGAAGTGAATAAACAAGGACAACTGGTTTTACAAACTCGTCTTTCAGACCCACGCTTTAATCAGCCATACAGTGGTATGTACTGGAGCGTCGACAGTGGTTCAGACAAACTACGCTCTCGATCTTTATGGGATCGCACCATTCGAATAAAGAATGAGAAACACAAAGCAACTTACTTCGGTGCCAAAGACGAGAAACTTATTGCCATAAAGCGAACAGTCTTCTTACCCGATATAAGTGACGGCGTCACAATAATTATTGGCCAAGATGAAGATCGTATCGATGACACCTTAAATTTACTGACAGGCCAACTTTGGTTGATCTTAGGTGTTCTTTCCATTGGTATTCTGACTTTAGTGGTAGTTCAAGTCAGCTGGTCACTCAGACCTTTAGGGAAGATGCAGAAAGAACTGAAACTATTAAAAACGGGTGAGCGACAAACACTGGACGAACAATATCCCAAAGAAATTGCCCCACTCGTAAGCGACCTCAATGCCTTATTGTTCCACTATCAAGAGTTATTAGCGCGCGCACGTAATCACGCAGGTAACCTCTCGCACGCACTCAAAACACCGCTCTCGGTGTTAAAGAATGAGTTACACCAACTTTCAGAACAAGACCGACAGAGGCTACAACCCTCGATAGAGCAGATTCAAGCACATATCGATTACCATTTGGGTCGAACTCGAATGGCAGGCGCAATGAATATTCTCTCTGTTAAGTCATCACCGAGTGAACGCGTCGATGCGATTTCATTGGCTTTCGATAAGGTTTATGCTCAGCGCGATATCGCTTTGGTGAGCGAACTGGATACCGATCAATACGTAGCAGTAGAAAAAGCGGACCTCGACGAGATGCTTGGCAACCTACTAGAAAATGCCTACAAATGGGGTAACAGCTTCATCCGCGTATATTCCGAACTGCTCGATAATCACGAGATCGCTATCATCGTCGAAGATGATGGCCCCGGCATACCTCAAGAGAAGCTAAAAGAAGTGCTGAAACGTGGAGTTCGCCTAGATGAAACGATACCCGGCACCGGTTTAGGGCTTAATATAGTCAATGAGATGGCGCATAGCTATCGAGGTGATTTAGCTTTGGAATCGAGCAAATTGGGCGGTTTACGAGCAGTCCTTAAACTGCAACGTGCAAAAGAGTAAAAATTGTAACGTTATAAGCGATTTGCTATTGCTCCGCCTAGATTTGAATGTTAGTATCCGCGCTCGTTTTGAATGTATCGATTCGATACTTCGGAACGGCTATAGTTTTGACTAGGTCGCTACGTCAAAACAGTTACTTTAATTTTACTATTTTGAGAGTAAATACTATGAAATTCGAAGCAGTAGTACGTACTGAACTAGGTAAGGGTGCGAGCCGCCGCCTACGTCACGCTGGCCAATTCCCAGCAATCGTTTACGGTGGTGAAGCAGCACCTGTTTCTATCGCTCTAAACCACGATGACGTGATCAACCAAATGGACAAGCCAGCATTCTACGAAGGCATCACTCTAGTGATCGACGGCGCAGAAGTTAAGGTTAAGCCACAAGACGTTCAACGTCACGCGTTCAAGCCAAAAGTTGAGCACATGGACTTCATCCGCATCTAATTCCCTACCAAGGAATTATTCGGATCAAATCCAAACCTTTTGCATAAAAAAGATTCTCGGCTTTACCAACCAAGAATTCTTGAAAAATTCGAAACCCCGATGCTACCAACATCGGGGTTTCACCGTTTTAAAAGGGAGCAAAACTCTCTTAACCTATGGTTAATAAAGACTTTTTACCCTTCTCTCTTCTTCGCACTCCCCTTCACGATCAGTAAAATTACAAAATAATTACAATATACAGTAGTTGAAAACCCCGGTTTCAGCCCCTACCATCAGGCTAGAAAAGTGAATAAACATTCAAAACATTGCCTAGCTGGAAAGCCATTTAGCCAACATACCAACACTCAATAAAGTGCCATTTTTCTTTAAGGGACGTCATTTGGGCTGCTTAATCCGCTTTCCTCTACTTTTTAGTCGCCACAATAAAAGCGTGATGTTTGCTGCTAATGGAGGCGCTTATGAAATATCGGACTTTGAAACCCCAACAATTTCTCGATGAGTTCTATCCCGACTCTGGGATTGGTATCCGCACTGTCTATAACTGGCTCGATCGCGGATTGCTCACCTTCGTCCTGACTCCCACAGGTAAAAGGCTGGTGGTCATCGACGAGTACGTCCTTTCTCTTACCGCTCGCACTGATCTATAAGCTTTGGTAAGACGATATGGGACGCAGACGCACCGCGCGCAATTCAGACCTTCCACCCTATCTCTATCGCTACAGAGATGCGCAAGGTCGAATCCGATTCCAGTTGGAACTCATCGATAAAACTCGTATCACGCTCCCGCCTGGCGTCTCGCCCCATATCGCTAAGATGCAAGCAACGAACTACAACATCCGTTACCGCGACACATCAGCTATTTTTGACCGAATAAGCGATGACGGCCACGCCAAGAAACCAACCGGGAGCCGCTTCAATGTTCCTTTAAGCGACGCTATTCAGATTGTGGATAAAGAAGTCGTACGAGAAGAGCTCTCCGACGGTTACTTACAAAAGTATCGAAGCACCATGGTTAAGCTTGAGAGCGAGTTAGGAGGAGTGCTAACACGTAACCTCAATTTAGAACTGGTCAATGAGTTTCTTGAAGAACACTACCAGTCTACGAGCGCTAAAAACTTCAATAACATTCTTGCTCATATTAAGAAGTTGGCGAGCTACCTCGCGGATAAGACCTACATCTTGGATAACTTCATGCGCAACAAAAAGAACCGAAAAATCACGCGCAGCGAAGGCAAGAAGACACGTCAGCCATTAACAATGGAAGACTTCATGGCGATTCATGACGCTGCCCCTACGTTTCTTAAAGTAGCAATGAGACTCGCTTTTGAAACGACTCATGCGGTGAAAGAAATCACGAGAATCAAACACACCATCCCCCGCCCTAAAGAAGGCGTATGTGGCATTGTTTGGAACGACAAACGCCAGCCAATGCGCATCAATGGTATCGAAGTGTATGGCACGCTCTACATCCACAGACAAAAATCCAGAAACCATGACAGCTCTCGGGTCGCTATCCCTGTGACTCGAGGCATTTATGAAACCATAGAACTAGCAAAAACCGATCGCCTTGTTTGCCCCTACGCAGTTAGACGACGTCCGCGCCAATCACAAAGAGGAACGGCGAAAGGCAACGATCACCCTTTTCAACTTGATAGCCAGTACCTGAGTAAAGCATTCAGTCGCGTTCGCGATGAAGTAGGTGTAAAAGCGAACCTACCAAAAGCCGAACGCCCGACTTTTCACGAGATACGCGGTTTGTCCGCTAGAGAGTTTGAACGACGCGGCTACAACCCAAGCGCACGAATGGCTCACAGCAATACTAAGACAACCGAAATCTACACAAAACAGGCTGAATTAACCTGGGTAGAGGTCGAACCACTCGATATTTGGGAAAATAATTGTGAAGTTCGTGTGCCTGCGCCCTGTAGATAGTGCAAAAAAATAAAATTGAGGAGAAAGACATGTCATATTCAATTGGTATTGTCGTAAACGTTGGAACAGGAACCGTTCCTTTTGCTGACATTTTACTTGCAGGTGATGCGAGCTCTACTCGCTTCTTCGGAGCAAATGCCTCGAGTTTAAAATGCCACGGAAGTGTCTATTTGAATAATATCTATTGGCGCTCCCATAAACCCGATTCCGAAAACATACTCCCCCTTTTGATTCCACTGCCAGAAGGCTACAAAAATAGAATGGCTAGCCTAAATGCCACCTTCATCGATGACTTTCTCAAGCTCAACAACTTTGTAGAAAAGGTGAGCCACCCAGCCTTAACACCCTTCGTTGAAAAACTGCAGCATGACGAAGGCTTGTTGGAAGCATTCATCACCATCCCTGCTAGTATGGACAATCATCACTCGTGTCCACATGGACTGTTAGCACATTCGGTAGAAGTTACCCAGCTTACGCTCGATCGCCTCTCCGCGCTCAATAAGTCTGACGAGGAAGTACAAGTAGGTATCATCGGCGCCCTTTTTCACGATATTGGCAAGTGCTTCCATGCTGCTTGTACAAACGAGCTTAAATACGTGCCAAATAGCCATGAAGAAAAAACCATGGTGATACTTGCCGAAGCAATAAGCGCACTCTACAGGTGGGAACCGAGCTGGCTTGACATTCTAGAGGCTTGCTGGGCGACAAGCGCGAGCGTTAGAAATGTGAGTAGCCCTATCGTAAGCATTGTTCGCAATGCAGATAAGGACTCTGCCTGCGACGACGACTGTGTTAGAAAGTTTGAGGGGATGCCTAGCCGGTTCTGGTTTAAAGTCGTGCGTGATAATGGAAAGGTCACTAGGTTTTTGCGTTCTAGAACGCCCCTTAAGCGTTTTGGGTAGAACACGTACGAGGTTAGGCGCACTTTAATCAGCTTTAATTGATGTTCCGTAAATTCGCATTCGTCGAGCATGCTAGCGAGATTTGACATAGCTCTCGCTAGCACGTTTCTGGACATAAACAATTTAGATTAATCACTCTATAGCGACAATTTTAGATTAGGTAATACCATGGTTTATGCGTTGCGCACCTGCCAATGTAGAGGCATGAAGCGCCGTAACATTGGCCTGGTTTTTCGAATTATTAGAGTCGATTGTTCACGAGTCGTTTCTCGTCATATTTGGCATCTGGCCCAACATACCAGACTCCCCAAAATGGAACGTCTCAAGCTGCGCTCGCGGCGTTGAGCTGGACTTGATCGAGCTTGTATGTAGAGCATCATCTTTCGTGTTGGCGGCGTAAAGCTGACCTGTGAATGGGATGCTTGTGTCGTAGTTTTCAAACCACCTTCCCATCGCTTCCGTCAACTCTTTATCTGATTTATCTACATGCGCCAAAAATGCGCTATGGTTTGCAAAGAGTCTTAAGTCATGGACTAAATTCGGGGTCTTTTCATCAGGAAATGCAGCGGCCATCAAGATCCCTGGAATTTTTTCATACCATAAATTACATACAGTCTGAAAAGAAGTCCCCAACTCTTTCATCTGGCCTGGTTTTACATAGCGCATTGTAAATCCAAATAATGCAGGGCCCTCTTCTCCTCCGCCATCAGCTTTAATAAAACCAGCCATGCTTTTCTTAAAATCGTAACGCACACATGGAATATTCTGAGTCTCAGCAAGTGTATCCTTATCCCAACCACCATACACAATCAGTGTATCAGGATCTTCTGCTGTACTTTTATAAGTAGCCCATAACGGTTCACTCTCAGTTGGTCGGCCCCAATCGTTAGCGAAAGCATTTGCACTCTTAACCCAGATAACATGCCAGTAAACCAATGGTTCTTCTTTGTCAGGAAATGCAAAGATAGCCTTAACGTCTGGATTGCTCTCGTAGACAGACTTGGAAAATGCTTGATATTGGATCTTAAACTCTTCTAACATGCCATCCTTGATACGACGCTTGCCGTAAATGATGACTGGCGTTGTTTCAGCCGCCCCAGTGGGAGCCTTTGCTTCACCACGCACCTGCGGAGCCGAGTTATCTATCTTTTCATTTTTTGCTAATTTCATATCTGCTCCAAGTAAAGCTTGTCTATCCTGTTCAACTCAGAAAATTTTGATTTTCACTAATTAAATTAGAGTTTTAGGTATAAAAAAACCCTCTGGAAATTTCACTCAGAGGGTTTTTTAAAGACGCAAAAAGCTACCCCCCGAAATCTATCATGGTGGTAGTGGTCGTGTTAATTGCGTTCACATAAATTCGTTTCATATTTTATGAATAACAAATCTTTTAAAACACAGCAAGCTTTCTTCAAAAAATTGTACTTTATTTTTGAGTATGGCGGTGAGTCATGGGGTACGAAGTCTAATGGACAATTCTGAGTTATGATTTCTTGTGAATACCGGGCATATAGATGAGAATACGTAGGGCAAAAGACAAGGCCTGCCCCATTTTACAAAGACGGTTGCAACTACTATAAAAACGAAAAAGCCATCCTTCATGAAAAGTGATGGCCAGTCATTTTAATTCGTTACTAGATTTTGACTATTTGGTATCCCCCTCTGGCAGGATTGTTGTCACTGTTAAAATTTAACCAGTATGGGCGGTATTGAGTAAACTTTGTCTCGTATACCAGCAGAAAGAAAAGAAG